>NZ_JAMAUV010000039.1:0-19043 GCF_023714155.1 Neobacillus sp. MER 74 | reverse complement strand
ACTTCACAAATCATATAGAATTGAATGAATTGGATTAGTTGGAACGCCGTATGCGGTGAAAATCGCACGTACTGGTGTGGACAGGGGGAAAAGGGAGCGATAACTTCAAACCCTTACCTATCTGTATAAATAAAGCAACAAGTGTTTATGGAAATAAAATAAGCTGGTACTTCAACCAGCTTATTTTTAACTTAAACATAGAATCTTTCTGCTGATTCAACTGTGTGTTTCATTAATGTAGCAATTGTAACAGGACCAACACCACCAGGAACAGGTGTTATTGCACCAGCAACTTCATAACAAGAGGTATAATCCACATCTCCGACATTCCCTTTGTTGTAACCAGCATCTAATACAATTGAACCCTCCTTTAACCAACTTCCTTTAATAAACTTAGGCTTTCCTACTGCTGCAACCACAATATCTGCTTGTTTTAAGATTTCAGGTAAATTGGAAGTCCTTGAATGGCAAGTAGTTACAGTCGCATTGGCATTGAGGAGTAGGGCAGAAACAGGTTTACCTAAAATTGGACTTCTGCCGACTACTACTGTATGTTTTCCATCAATTTGGATCTTGTAATATTCTAAAATTTTCATAATTGCTCCTGGTGTACAGGAAGGATATTCTCCAAACCCTAATGCAGTTTGTCCATACCCTGCACTTGTGACACCATCAACATCTTTTCGAATATCAATTGTGTCAAATGCAGCACGTTCATCAATATGTGAAGGTACTGGATGTTGTAAAAGGATACCGTGAACTGAGTTATCGTTATTCAATTCTTTAATGGTTTTTACCAACTCTGATGTACTTGTTTCTTCTGGCAAATGCACACGAATGGAATTGATACCCAATCTTTTACAAGCATTCCCTTTCATTCTTACATAGGTCTCTGAAGCAGGATTATCACCAACTAAAATCGTTACAAGGCATGGTATTATACCATTATCCTTTAATTCTTCAATACGAGTTTTTAAGCCGTCTCTTATTTCTTGAGCAACAACATTCCCATCTAATATGATTTTTTCCATAATAACGCCTCCTAAAGTTGTAATAAAAAAAGAGATAAGGATAAAATCCCTATCTCTGCCCAGACGACCCGACTAATTATAAAACACAGCTTCCTTGTGGTCATTTCCACAAATGTCGTCAGTTACTGTGTCTATTTACTTATATAAGAAAAGATAACATATCGGGAGTAAATGTCAATTTCTTTTTTAGAAGGCTTATACTGGCTGGCATTGCGTTGGCCTTTTTTTATTGAACTTAAGGAGCAGGTAGTTAATTAAAGTTAGCTTCCACATATAAGCTTAATTTGTTGGTTATTTTAATAAGAAAGGAGAAGACTAGAGAAAAGGATGTTAATATTATGCCAATAAAAATTCAAAGGTTATTTAATTTTGCAATGATCTTGCTAGCTTGGCTTACATTACCTTTTTTAGGTTTGAATAATTTAAAAAGATTTTTTCCTGCATCATTCTTAATTGTATTTTTTGAATTTTTTAATGTACTTATTGGAAAACGTCGGAAATGGTGGGTTTTTTATAATAAACCAAATTCTTATTTATTTAATGAATTTCCCTTTAATATTGGTCCATTCTTGGTAGGTTCCATGTGGATTTTAAAATGGACATATGGAAATTTCAAAGGGTTTTTATTACTTAACGCTATTGTAGATGGTTTCTTTACTTTTCCAATTGCAATATTATCAAGAAAACTTAAGTACTATACTTTAGTTAGGTTAAATCATTTTCAATTTTTCCTATTTATATTTTACAAGGCATTCTTACTATATGTGTTTCAGTACCTTTTTGAAAATAGAAAAACGTCTAGAAATTAATATGAATTTGTAATGAATATATAATGAAGCACATTGTGAAGAATTGCACTTAAACTATCGACTGAAAGATGGGGTTGCTGCGGTGATCCCTTTTTGTTATTGAACTATCGGGCAGTTTAGAAAGTATCTTGATAAATTGGTAAAAAAGTACACACAATAAATTTTGGAGGTGTATAATGAAAACTCAAAATTATTTTATATAGAATTGCTAATTCTACCTTGATTAACAGTACCCTTCTTAGTTGGTTAACTATAAGTTTCTTTTTCACTTTGCCCCCAAAATTACCCTTTAGTACATTATAATTCCAATCCTCAAATGGATTCTAAGATAAGCTACTACGAAATTTGGAGAAAACAAGAGAAATCGTGAGAATTTCCTTTCTATATAGAGGGAGTTTAGTTGAAGAAAAAAACGTTAAATGCGTATTTGACACAAAATGCATAAAAAAAATGGAGCTTAAGGCACCGTTTTTTCTCCTTTATTAACACAAAGAAAATCGTGATGCACAAAAGTAAAACCCCTGAATAAACACTTCAGAGGTCACCATTGGATTAAGTGATAATAGTTGTATCACTTGTTGGGGCGAAATTAGTGATAGCTAACACAACTGGGGAATTTTCTTCAATAGTAGAACCAGCAGGTACTGTAATGACTAATTGTCCTACGCCTGTACCTCCAGGTGTATAGGCTAATAAATCCTCCATCTGAAGTACACCGTTAACATAAACATTAAAGTAACTATTATCAGTTGCTAAAGCTGGGAGTGTAGTGGCATTTGCTCCTGTATCAGTCCAGAAGTCTCCAACAGCAATGGTTAAGGTCCCTGCACCTGTTACAGTAGCAGCTACTTCATTAAAGAACCTTTCAACAGTTGGAAATGTATCAACAGTTGAAGTTGCAGTAATAGCAAGTTTCATTATTTTTAGTGGCAATAAAAACACCTCCTCTCAAATCATTAATTATTGTATGTAGGTGAAAATTTGTTGTATAGACCTTAATACAGAAGTAAAAAAATTCAATCACATTTTAAAATCTAATTTATAAAATATTGAGGGAGAGAAAATATAGAAATGTTGGGAGCGACTAAACAATGGAAAATAAAATAAATGACTTAACAAAGCCATTTCTAAAAATTCCCATTATTCCTTCAGAAGAGATTCGCTATCGTCTCCCTAAAAAGGTTGAAGTAATTGAGTTTTATACAATTTCAAATGGTTATAAAAGGATTTTTAAAGAAGAAGATGGAATTAATGAAATTGGAATAAAAATAATTCTAGATCCTTGCGAAGTATCGTACATGAATCTTTTTATAAACGGAGTATTACAACCTAAGGAAAACTACGATGTTCAAAGTGGAGTAATAAAGTTAAATACAGTAGACGTACCAATTAAAGGAGCGCCTGTAATTCTTCAAATGTTTATTGTGTAGAAAATACTGAAGTTTTAAATGTTAATTATCTACCATTGAAAGATATCATTTTATTTTTTATAAGGGACAAGTTACTTTATAGCAAATATCAATTTAATGCACAGTTCGACCAATTGACACAAAAGAAGATAAGAAACAATGAGTAAGGATTTAAAGTACTACAAACTAATGTTTGTTAAATATCCTTGAAAATATAGAGGATATTCAGGAAAGCTAACAATAAAAATAGTGCTTCACAACAGTGAAAGCACCTATATTACACACTAATCCCATATACGGATTCTTGGAACACCTGCGGTTCTTAAATAATCTAATAACTGACCAGTATGAACAGATTCGTGATACGCAATGCGTAGGAGCATATCCCCCAGGTCTCTTATGTATCCTGCATCAGAACGGTCAATCTTAATATTAGTTAAGTCTTCTTCAGAAAATGATCTGATTGTATTTATGAATTGATTACGATAGGGTTCGGCAAATTCCAATTCAGAATTTACAGAATTGAAAGGTCTGTTTTCAAAAGGCGAATTAAAAACGGATAAACTTCCTTGATTTTTAAGTGCCAGGTGATAATAATGTTCGCTTTCCAGTACGTGCCTGACCATTTCTAGACAATTCATTGCTTCATTATCTGGCTTCCAACTTAGTTTTTCATCAGGAATAGATCTCCAGACTTTTATGCTTCTTCTTCTTACTTCATTTAAGTTAAAAATAATTAATTCAATTGAATTCATAAAAGTACCTCCTTTGATAAACATATTTTAATTATACACGAATGAACGTTCGTGCCAATCTGAATTAGGAATATTATTACAATATTTAGTTGTACTTTATACGAACGGAGCAAGAGAATGAGGTGCTGCGATTTAAAGGATGTTTCATGGTTGTTGAACTAATGGAGCAGGTTAGTGGAAGAAGGAATTCATTAAAGGTGCATTAGATTATCAGGTGTAGATATGTGATTGAGAATATTAAGCAGCTAGTATAAGTCCTACCTCGAAGATTGAGAAAGGATTTTATTATTTCATCTAAATTTGTATATTTTTCCTTTAGTGGAAGGAAACTGAAATATAAAAATTGGAACTAAAAATAAAAAAAAGAACATAAATCATTGAGTTTTAGGATGGATTAGTGAGAAATGGAAAAAGAAAAAATTAGTTCCGGTCAATTATTCGTTTTGATTTTTTTGTTTGAAATGGGTACTGCACTTGTACTTCCAATCGGATTCGCTTCTGATAAAGATGTCTGGCTTTCAGTAATACTAGCCTCTGTTGGGGGAATCGTTTTATTTATACTGTATGATTACCTATTTCGTGAGTATCCAAATCTTCTTTTAAGTGGGTATGCTCGAAAGATCCTTGGAAGAAATTTAGGCTGGATAGTTAGCTTTGTATATGCAACGCTTTTCATTTATCTCTCTTCTAGAGATTTACGAGAAACTGGGGCATTACTAGTGTCTAGCGTATATAGCCAGACTCCACTGTTTATTATTGAAACGATGTTGATTATTGTAACAATATATGCACTATACAAAGGTGTAGAAGTTTTAGCTAGAACAGCAGAGATCTACTTTGTCGTTTTTATTTGTTTGGGTTTAGTGGGGAGTATTTCAGTGTTATTATCCGATATAGTTAACATCGGCAATTTCCAACCGATTCTTGAAAATGGATGGAAACCTGTCTTAAAGTCAGCTTATCCCAATATATTAATGTTTCCGTTCGGTGAAATCTTTTGTTTCTCAGTCATTTTTCCTAATTTAAATCAAACTCAATCCGGAAGAAAAGTTGGAGTTGCAGCATTAACTTTCAGTACCTTAATATTAACCTTTACTCATGCCCTTGAAATATCCGTTCTTGGAGAAACTGGTTATAGGACTTCTGCTTTTCCTCTGTTAAGAATGATACAAAATGCCCACATAGGAGAATTATTTGAACGTCTAGATATTTTCGCGATTATTGCACTGATTATTGGAGTATTTTTTAAAATATCTATTTATTGTTTAGCTGCGATTAATATTATATCGGACATATTTAATATCGAAAATAAACAAAAGTTAGCAGTTCCGATTGCCTTCATAGCTCTTTTAAGCTCCATAATAGAGGCAAGTAATATTTCAGAGCACTTTAAAGAAGGGGAATTGGTTATAAAGTTCCTCTTACCTATATTCTTTGTTGCGATTCCCGTTTTACTTGTTGTAGTTCACTGGATTCGGAAACGATTAAACCTTTTATAAAACTAATCCTGAATCGAGAAGGAGTGTCATATTTCGTTTTAAATTCCCGTTTTGCGATAGGAAAAGGAACCCGTTCATGAACACGTGCTTCTTTTCCATTTGTTTCCTACCACTACTTACGATTCCAAAAGATGATGAAGCATCCTTTTAGGGTCATTTAAAAACTGTTTCATGATCTGAAAATGATTGGTTTCTTCCAGTTTTTTCTCTTGGATGCCAGCTTCATTCAATTCATAGATAAGTGAGTCTGGGTACGACATAATGATGGGTGAATGGGTGGCAATAATGAGTTGGGAGTGTTGATTCACTAAGTCATGGATTCTAGTCACCATGGACATTTGCCGTAAAGGAGAAAGAGCCGCTTCAGGTTCATCTAGGATATAGATTCCGTTCCCTCCAAAACGATGAATAAAGGTGGAGAAGAAGGCCTCTCCATGCGATTGTTCATGAAGGGATTGTCCGCCAAAAGAGCTAATGATTTTCGGACCTCCACCCCCCTGATCCAATTCCTCAATATTCGAAGCCACATTATAAAAACTTTCCGCACGTAAGAAGAAACCGTCCCTAGGCTTATCTATCCCCTTGATCAACTTGAGATAGTTTGTTAAATCAGAGTGGGAATCAAACGTAGAAAAGTTGAAATGAAAGGATCCACCTTCGGGATTAAACCCTAATGAAACGGCGATTGCCTCCAATAAAGTAGATTTCCCCATTCCGTTCTCACCAATCAGGTAGGTAACCTTGGGATGAAAGGGAAGATGATATAACGACCTAATACTAGGAAGATGAAATGGATAATGCGTAAATGCAGGTACTTCCTCTCGCTTTAAAGCTACACTTCTTAAATAAGGGGAATTTATCATCATACCTCAACCTGCCTAACATTTTTATCATCATTCTATCATATATGCTGAACAACTCACGCAAAAATCGGGTCTGGAAAGGTAATTCTGGATTTTTTGTTGGAATCGAACGGAACGTTTGTTCTATAATAATCTTAAATAATAATTAGAGGATGATTACTAATGGAGTTTAACTTGGAAGTGCATTTAATCATTGAAGGATCGGGGCTAGTTACTAAAGGACGTTTTTCAGCTAGAAATAAAAGAGAAATGGCAACCGTTGCACACAAATACATTCGAAGCATCATGCATGAAACAGGTTATCGGAGAACATACATTGAAAAAGTCATTGCCAATGGTACAGAAGAAATAACAGAGGAAGTAAGGGAAATAGAAAAGAGACCGATTCCACCCATGGATGATATTTTTTGGTGAGACCAGATACAGAAGAAATAACAAAGGAAGTAAAGGTATGGTTAACTACAAATAAATGATTTATAAATGAAAATCTCCTAACAAAAGTATTAGAGAGGCAAAAAACGCAAGCAATTAAACAAAGATAATAAGGAATGAACATCCATAAAAATGTTCTATTTAATCACCTTAAAAAAATAGCCTAAAAAATCACCAAAACATCAAAAAACGCCTCCAAATTTCAAATTTGAAGGCGTTTTTTGACGTTTCAGCACTAAAAATGCCCTCAAATGTGAAATTTGGTCGTTCGTTTTACCTGGGTGATCGCGATATTGTAGAAGTACCGAAGTAAGGGCTTACACTGAAAACTCTTGCCAAGGACATGGTGAGGAAAGAGTGTCATAAAAAATTCATATTCTAGTGAAAATCCTATGACCTTTTTCTTCATTTCTTTCTATATGAAAGATGAATAAATTTTAGGAGAAGAAAGGCAGTGGTAGAGGATGGCAAAGTTTAGAAAAGTACGGATTGATTTTTGGATGGATCCAATGGTTTCGGAGGAAATGACACCAGAGGACAGATACTTTTATTTATATCTTTTAACGAATCAGCGTACGACTCAAATTGGAATCTATCAGATTACGAAAAAGCAGATGGCCTTTGATATGGGCTATTCGATCGAAAGTGTTCATTCATTAATGGAACGATTCATCACGCATCACCAGCTGATTCGCTACAATCCTGAAACGAGAGAACTTGCCATTAAAAACTGGGGAGAAAATAATTTTGATAAAGCGGGGAAACCAATGATGGATTGTATTTCTTCTGAATTAAAAGCTGTTAAAGATTCCTCATTAATTCAATATGTTTCAGAGTGGATTAAAAAACAGGAATTCCGCAGCCTGTATGAATCTTTTTGTAAAAAAGAAGAGGTTAGTTTCAGTATGAAAGGTAATGACCAAGATGAGTTTGCTGCCGATCTTACTCCTGTATGGGAAGAGATGGACGATACGTGGACCGAACCTCATACGATACGTGGACAAGAAAGAGATAAAGAAGTAGATAAAGAAAAAGATAAACAACAAGAAGTTCTTTACTCCCAAATAGAGAGTAATCCAGATAGCGACCATACCATACATAATAATCAAAAACTTGTAGATGTTAAAGAAATTGTAGAGTTTTGGGACAACAATGGATTTGGTTTTAGTAACCTGAATGGTAAACAGCAGCTGTTAGCCTGGTTAGATGATTCTAAATTTTTACAGCCCAAAGCGGTGATTTTAAAAGCGATGAATATTGCCTGTGCCAATAACAAGCGAAGGCTGACCTATGTGGTTGGTATTCTGAAAAACTGGGAAAATGAATCTTTACTGTCCGTAGAAGAAATTGATTCCTTTATTGAGAGCCGAAATCCTGTACAAAAACATTGGCAATCCAAGGATTCTTTTCCTCGTGGAAGAGATATTCCAAGCGGCTTTGACTTTGATATTACGGCAGGTGAAGACTGGTGAGTATAGCGGAAAAAGCATTTTTAGGAAGCCTGATGAAGGCCGAATACTTACTCAAGGATACGGTAATCAAGCCTGAACAGCTAGAAAGTATCCGGCATAAAGAAATCCTGCGGAGGATGCTGGAATTATCCCAAGCAGGCAGGAATATTGATTTAATCACCTTTACCACCATGCCTGACCTTGAATCCTTTGGGGGAATGTCCTATCTTTCCGAATTGTTAGCATATGCCGACCTGGAGAAGTTCGACAATACGGAGAAACTGATCCTTGATTTGTGGAAGGAACGAGAAAAAAGGAGCATCTTAACCCTGGCAGCCATGAATGATTGGGAGATCGCAAAAGTCATTTCTGAATTAGATAAAATTAACCAATTAAAAGTGGAGGATCACACATCGTTAACACAGGCGTTATCAGATATGTTTGAGGCACCTTGGGAAGATCAAAAAGAGTTGATAACCGCAACCACAGGGATCCAAAAGCTCGATCATTTGACGGGAGGGTTTCAAGATGGAGAAGTGACGATCATCGCCGCTAGACCCTCGATGGGAAAAACCGATGTGATGCTTCATTTTGCAAAAATGTCAGGATGGGCTGGGTATTTGCCGCTGGTATTTTCTCTGGAAATGCCTGAAAGACTGATCACCTCTCGACTGATTGCTTCGACAGGGAACTTCAATCGAAGTAAAATGCGGAATCCGAAACGAATGCTAACTCAAGACCAAAAAAATAGTTGGTCAGATGTGATGGGCATTCTCTCTGAAACCCATATGCAAATTTTTGATGGATCTGGCCAAAGTATAGCCGAAATGAGAGCGAAAACACGAAAAATGATCCATCAATTTCCGTACAAAAAACCGATCATCTTTATCGATTACTTAACGCTCATCCATTGTGGTCAATCCTACGGTGGAAATTCCCACCTCCAAGTGACGGAAATATCGAAATCTCTTAAAACGCTAGCGAAAGATTTTAATTGTCCTGTCATTTGCTTGGCGCAGCTCAATCGATCGGTAGAATCCAGAGCAGATAAAAAGCCAATGATGTCCGATATTCGTGAATCGGGAAGTGTGGAACAAGACGCCGATGTCATTTTGTTCCTCTATCGTGAAATGTATTATAACAAGGAATCTCAGAATAAATCGCTTGAAATCATTGTTTCGAAAAACCGAAATGGTCCAGTTGGCAGCATCGCCGTCAATTACAACCAGCATACAGGAAGAATTGAGGAACCGAAGGAATAAATCCAACCGGGGAATGACCTCTATTTCGCCAAAAAAATTAGATAACGAGGAGTGAATCACATGAGTGTGAAAGATATTTACATGAATTGTTTACGATATGAAGAATCAACATTAGCCCATTACATCCACCATTTACTAGCAGCGAAGAAAATTGCATTAGAGGACGATTTCTCCATAAAAGACTTAGAAAAAGCGGACCATCAGAAAGTAAAAGAATTGATTCAAAATAATGTATTAGGTTTTCATAAAGTAGGCATCTACTCACTGAAGATGAACCAGGAGTATTTTGTCTTTATCTTTGCTTCCAACAATCAGGAAGCCATCCGGTTCTATGCCAAAACATTTCATCAAAACCCATTGAACTGTCACGAATATTCACTAGATTGTCAGATTGATAGAGGAAATGATGGGATTTCTTTTCGGGACATGAGGAAGGAATTCACGAGTTTTCCTGCTATAGCGGGGTATTCTACGAGGGGAGAATGAATCTTGAAGTAAAGACGTAAATCGCAATCAATAAGGAGATTCAGTTCGATAAATTAAAAAATTCCCAGATGCGATAACGGTGGTTGGACAGTAGTAAATAAATTTTACTAAAATACGTATTCAGAGAGCCTATAGAAATAGGTTCTTTTTGTTATGATTTAACGAAACGTGAATATAAAAATGTCAGGGTAGTACACTCTGGCTAAAAAGTGGAGTGAACTGGAAGAACTGGAACTGATGCTTCCCAATAAAAAGGAGGAGCCAGAACCAACTGCGACAATCATGGAACCTGCTGCTGATTATGGAGAAATTCAACCCAGGTTTGCTCAAATCGAGGCATTGGAAGAATTAAAAAAGACATTAGAAGAAGAGTACAATAAGGCTTTGGTAGTTATGGCGACAGGATTGGGAAAGACTTATCTGGCTGGATTTTTTTCAAAAAATTTTAATAAAGTACTCTTATAGCCCATAGAGAAGAAATACTTAATCAGGCTAGAGATTCTTTTAAAAAAATCATGCCTGAAAAACGATATGGAATTTATAATGGCAAACTGAAAGAGAGTAATGCAGATGCTATTTTTGCCTCGATATATACATTAAGTATGAAGTCTCATCTTGAACAGTTTAGCCCAGGTGAATTTGATCTTATTATAATAGATGAATTTCATCATGCTGCAGCGGATTCTTATCAAAGGGCGTTAGATTATTTTCAGCCAAAGTTTTTATTAGGGATTACCGCAACTCCTGATCGCAATGACAATAAAGATGTTTATGCCATCTGTGACGGAAACGTTGCATTTAGACTTGATTTCCTAGAAGCAATTGAACGGAAGTGGCTGGCCCCATTTAAATATTTTGGCGTTTATGATGATACCGATTACACCCAAATCACCTGGCTAGGTAATCGTTATGATGAAGAAGAGTTGCTACAAGTCCAATTAAAAGAAGAAATGGCACTTAAAGTTCTCCGTGCCTGGGAGTACAAAAAGCAGACTCGAACATTGGCTTTCTGTTCATCGATTCGACAAGCTAACTTCCTATCGAATTATTTTAATCAACATGGCTACCACACCGTTAGTCTTCATTCACAACAAGTTCATATCGGTAGATGCCAGGCAATCTCCCAGCTTGAAAGAGGGGAAATCGATGTCATTTTTACCGTTGACCTGTTTAATGAAGGTATCGATATTCCATCTGTCGATACATTACTGTTTGTTCGACCAGTTCATTAGGTCCTAGGGGGATTTTTTGTTCAATTTGGTTAAGTTTTGAGATATATCAATTTGTTTTTTTATATCATCTTGGATCTTCCTTGTATAAAGGTACACTTCAAACAGTAACTCTATGTCCTCTATCAGTAGTTTGCTTAGAGTAACTAAGATTCAGTATTTTGTCACCTTTCCCCGTACTTTGTTCATTGATTTAATGATAGATTAATAGTGTTTCATAATTAACTAAAAGTAAAAGTCAAAATAAATGGAAAGGAAGTAAAAGAATGAGCAAGAAAATACATATTTGTGTTATTCACTTTGGATTTATAGAATGGACAGTAGATTTTGTCCATTTAATTTTTTTAATTTGAACGACTTCCCACTTAGTTCAAAAATCATCTTAAATATCTTCAAATTTCTACCATATTTTATCTCGCAAGATTTCCCTTCTTCATAATTCTTTATATAAATGCTTTATTTTTTACTTTAAATTCCATACTTTTTTAGAAATCTATATATCTATACAAGGAAGGGCTGCTATTGGTTTCAAAATTGTGCAGCTATTTGACCCCATTGCTAGCATTAATACGGGGTTAATCCAATATAATATGGAGGTTTTGTCATGGGGGAAACACTGAATAACATTCTTTTAGAATTACAGGATTTAAAAAATGGGCAGCAAGAATTAATCCAAGTTCAGCAGGAACTAATAAGTCGTACAGAAAATTTAGAAAAGGGGCAAAAAAAATTAGTTACCTGTTCAAAAAATTTAAAGAAAAGTCACGAAGAATCAATTACAGGGCAGCACCAGTTAAAGATTCAAATAGAAAATTTAGAACAAGTTAAAGATCTATTATCTTTGGGGCAAAATGAAATAAAAGAATTAATTAAACAAACTACTGTTTATATGGCCGGCAAGATGTCATTTTCGGAAAAGATTATCATGGAAATTGAATTATTAAATGAAAGAGAGCGGCAAGAGGTTCTAAATAAAATCAACGGAAAAACTTTTATAAGAACGAACCAGACATGGGCGGAAAATTGGGATGATGATGATTATTAAAGAACTAGAAAGGTAGAGGAATTGAATAAAGCTATCGAAGATTTAAACGATTTCTTCTTTTTGGGACAAATTGTGAAACTGCAATAAATTAAAAAGAGAGGTAGTTAATCAAAGCTTGGTGAAAGAAAAACAATGGCAATGAACCCCTAAATCCAATCGCGGTGATTCAGGGATAAGTTGTATTATTTCCTCTTATTTTACTTTAAAAAATATAATCTTGAGATTACTGCTCGGCTAGATTTTTGCACCAGATTAGCCACCACCATTAGAATAACTGTTATTAAAGGACCGGACATGTTGTTGCATGCCCGGTTTTTATATTATTCAAAACCCTAAATTTATTATGTGTATCTTATAATAGCGCTGCAACCGCACGTAGTTGTCCCACAATTCCCCCCCAATCTGCATCTAAGTCAAGCGTTTTCACACTAAATCGGTTTCCACCAATTGAATAATCATGATCCGGCGTGAGCTCCTCATCGGTTTTTGCATATAAAAGGACTCCACTTACATGTCCGCTCCCTGTTCTATCCTTGTTTTTTACATAAGTAAAAATTTGATACAAGTTAGCTGAAATAATCGATTTGCTATTAAACAAAGTGTTGGTTTGCATGGTCCGGCCATAATATTTGGCATCAATGATCAGTGTTTTGGTTCCATAGGAAAGTGTGATATCTGTTTTCATATTCGGTAGAAATTCGGTGATATCATCGTCCACATTCCATTTAATGTAGGAAGACCCGACAGTAAAATGAGGGTAGTCTTTTTTGAAATAACCAAGTAAAAATTTCTCATATAAGCGGTGCATGAATTGGTCATCCAGGAATTCTTTCATCTTATATTCACCTGTCTCCGTCGTCATTAAAAGCCCTTTGATGATTAATTGGCAGATATTGATGAGAAGTTTGTAGGTAGCATTATTTCGGTGATAGATCAATGCATTCCAGTTGATGGCGAACGGATTAAGAGTTTCTATGTTCCTAAAATACAAGCTCAGCTTTTTCAATTCCTTACTGTTGGCTACTGTAACATCACCTGATTTAATAAGTAGTACCATGGTGGTTTTTACTATTTGATTCAAAGGTGTATTTTCTGAGAATTGATCGAAATGGCAAACCATTCGCCGCGTCATTAACGTGTTTTGACGAACAGAGTTTGATATATCTATTTTGCCTTTTAAGTTACCCGTTGCTTCTGTGTAGACGAGATAATCCTTATGTAAACCACGTTTCAATTGATTTGAAACACCGCGTACTAGAATGGCCGCCATCAAATCATGAAGGTTTTCAAATTCTTCTGTTTGGATATTTTTGAAGCTGGCTTCGTTAAGTGACTGATAGGCATAAGACAGCATATAGTATATATTTTTTACCTTAATCATAAATGGCACCACGCAGCCTGCTGCTCCAGTGTTCGATCTTTGTCGGTTCGTCAAACCAGTATTCTTTAATCAAAGGGATCAGTTCATATTCGATCACATCGGATAACCATCCATCATCAATGATTTCATTCGTTGATAGATAACTATGACCAATTTGAAAGCCACTTCCAAGGGAAGTATCCTCTGCGATATCTTCATTTAATTTCACTACCGTATCAATTAAGCGGTCAAACTTTTCACTTGCTATGTTTGCTTGATATTCTTGGAAACCATCGCTTCTAAATGCAGGTTCAACTTCATAAAAGGCAAACCGGCGGCGAAGGGCATAATCAATCATTGCTAAACTGCGGTCAGCTGTGTTCATCATTCCAATAATATGAACATTGTCTGGTACGGAAAATTGTTCATCTGAATAAAGCAAGCGGACTTCCTTACCTCGTTTATCTGATTCAATTAGCATTAATAATTCGCCAAATATCTTACTTAAGTTGCCTCGGTTAATCTCATCGATGATGAAAAAATAGGGCCGATCATCTGGCTCAGCTTCTTTACAAAACTCATAAAACGGGCCTTTAGAAATGGAAAAGCCTTTTTCGGTAGGGCGGTAACCCATGATAAAATCTTCATAACTGTAACTTTGATGAAATTGGATCATCATAACTCGACTGATATCTTTTTCACCCATAATGGAGTAGGCCAAGCGCTCTGCAGCAAAGGTCTTTCCAACACCTGGGGCACCTAACATAATAAGATTCTTCTTTTTAAGAAGAAGATTTTTTAAGGTCAGATACTTATCATCGCTCATATACACATCAGACAAGAAGTTCTCTGCCGTATAGCTCTCATAGTATACTGTGTCAGTTTCTGGATCTTCCGAATCAGAATCTGAAATGAACATATCTTCTAGTTTCTTGTAATAATCCGTATAGGGTGTAATATCTGTAAGAGTTTTTAAAACAATTTGTCCTTCGTGCTCCCATTCTCCTTTATGTGTCCAGTGTACAGTCCGTATATGTTTATATTCATTTCTTGAATCATCAAACATATAGTCTGACGTGACAACCCCTCGGCCAATGATTTTCTTCAGCCCTTTTTTCACAATAATTACGTCATCTTCTTTTAGTTCATTCGCAAATTGCCATGTAGCATGTCCAGCATTTTTATAGGAATATTCTTCACCATAAATCTCTTTCATTTTGCTCTTCATTGATTCTTTTGTAGGGTATTGTTTTAAGTCACCGAGATTGTCCCAGCCAATTCCCATGATTCCTTTATCGTAGAATTCTTCCCACAGGCGGGAACCTTCGCCTGGGGCATAGATCCAATACCGCTTTTTATCTTTTGGTCCTGCTGGAGTTGGGGCAGGGGTGGCCGGAACCTTTTGATAATCTCCTGTTATCATACTCTCAATCACTTCATCTTCTTCTTTGCTGACTCGAAAATTAGTTGCACCAGGATACGTTAATATCTCCATTCGTATTGTCCGTTCATCAGCAAGTAACGTAGTTCTTTCTACAATCGTGTCGGTGAGCTTTCTTAGGATTTCAATATCAACACCTAAATAGGGTTCTTTGTTTAGGTCCTCAGAACAATTATACGGATCGTTTGGTTCGGGCTGTTTCATCTCAGGATCACAAAGAATGGTACCGGAAGCTACAATGCCGCCTTCAGGTCCGGAAAGCCAAATGTAGACTTTGTCTCCTTTTTTAATTTGTTTATAATTTTGATTGACAGCCCAAGTAATTGTATTAAGGTCATGAACAGCACCAATCACATCATAATATTTGGGGTTTCCCTGAAAAACCCAACAGGATGGCTCAGCTAATTCCTTTAGAAATCTAGAATACAGTGACAATGCATTCGAATACGCTTTATTGCCAGCAGCTAGGTCTACTTCATGAAAATTGGGTGCGGAAGTAATCCTTTTGTATGCCTCTTCAAATGCAACTACTGATGTAATATGGAATAAATCAGTTTCGGTTAAAGGGTTGATGTTTAATTTTGCCGTAGCATTTTTAAGAGAATTCGTATAAGCGGTAATGGTATTGGATTTATACAGTTCTCCATTGGATTTTTTCTGGCGGCGCATCCAATTTTGGAAAGCAGCTTTTAAATAGGTATTTCTAGCCGTTTTGCCACTCCATTCTTTTGCAAGTGTTGGATGCCTTTCATCTAAAAAGGCCTTGAAATGCTTCATTGACTGCAAATATCCACTAGCGCGTTCTTGGGCACGTTCCGATTTGTTTTGTGATTTAAGATAATCCCTTATGATTTCTTTTGCTTTGTTTAGAGATTTCTCATCCAAAAAGATAGACCAGAAATCGATCCCTATATTATTATTATAGGCAAAGAATGCATCAGAAAAGTGAACAGCAATGGTGTTATCATTCCAATTTGGATGATTCCCTGCTAAATAGGTATGGAACTCCTTCCGTAGTTTTTCTACTTCTTGTTTTGAAATGGCCTTTACCAATTTATCCACCTGCAATTATTTTATTTTTTACAAAAACGCTGGCATTTCCAGTCTAACGATATAGAGGTTATTCCAATTTTACCAAATAATCTCATGTAAAAGGAAATCACCGGGCGGGGACTGGAGACAAAACTACTTACATTTTATTTGATGTAAAAGAATATATCTACCAAGGATGCCTTTATTTTTGTATAAAGTAAGTAGAATATAATAATATTATGTTAACAATTGAAAAGAGGCAGTAGTGTGGCAAAAAAGAAGGATAATGCAAACCATACACCTAGAAGGAAGCGTTATAGTCGAAGAGACCGCCTTCAGAATGCGAAAAAATGGGTGGACCAATATAATGGAAAATATCTTGCAAAAGGATATAGCAATTGGTTTGGAGTAGATCTGTTATGTGCGATAATGGAGCTTGAAATGCTGGGGCACAAATTTAAACAGTCTTATAAAGACCAGGTTAAAAATTCTCTCGTGGGGAGACAAAAGCAAAAGGAAAAAAGGAAGCAAGTAAAAGAACAGGATGAGGATTTTGGCGACGATATGTTTTATTTTGTCGCTGGATATACCGAAAACGGAGTACGGTATGGTTTAACTAGAGAAGAAAAGAAAGAAGTTGCTGAAATTCCTATTATCCTCAAATTGTAGAATTCCAATTAGAATAGATGATGATTTACCATTTTAATACTGCACTCTAATTCACTAGGTGAATTAGAACTCCCTTACTACTGGATTACCGAGAATGACGTGTCAAAGAGATCGTTTCAAAAAGAAGATGGCAAAGTTAAAATTAGTACCATTGATAGCAGTAAGGGGCTCGACTTCCAAGCCGTGTTTATTGTCAATGTGGATTCCATGCCATTTCCTTTAGAAGAGGATAAGGAACGAGAGGTTTCTTTATTCTATATTGGAATGACAAGGGCGAAGCAATATCTTTGTTTGTCGTATTCAGATGAATCCGAATTTACACACTATCTTGATCAGATTTTGCAAGAGAGAAACCAAAGGAAAAGCGATTTAGTGGAGATTAATTAGGTATCTAAGTTAAATAGAATTATTTTGATCCTTTAATAGGAAAGATAAAAGCGAGTTGGTCATAAAATACCAACTCGCTTTTTTAAATTGCCCCTGCCAAGGAACTTTATTTTACCATAATTAATAGGTAAGTGTGTAGCTTAATAAGATACCTATCCCTTATATAAAGCATCTTTTTGGCCCGACCTTTCAAAATCTTCACTTTTTTATTTATAAGAAATGAAACTGTTAATTCTTTTCAGAATTTTTCTAGCATTATCTTCGTTTTTAATGTACATTTTATAAATGTACTTTTTCTTAATCTTTTATACGAACAAATAGTTATCATTGGAGGAATTTAGGTTGGGTAATAATCATCAAAGTGAGAATTTGCAACGGGGTTTAGATAATAGGCATATCCAGTTAATTGCTCTTGGAGGTGCCATTGGAGTCGGACTGTTCTATGGCTCAAGTGCAGCCATTCAAATGGCTGGACCAGCCATCATGGTCTCCTATTTAATCGGTGGCTTGGTTATTTTTATCATTATGAGAGCACTAGGTGAAATGGCGGTCGATCTACCCGTTTCGGGTTCCTTTAGTTCCTACGCCAATCGATATATAGGACCGTTTGCAGGTTACCTTAGCGGCTGGACGTATTGGTTTATGTGGCTTGTCGCTGGAATGGCGGAAATAACGGTGGTTGGTGTTTATGTGAATTACTGGTTTCCAGATATTCCACAATGGCTTACAGCACTCGCTGTGCTTATCGTGATTACCATGGTAAACCTTGCGAATGTAAAGGCTTTTGGGGAGTTTGAATTCTGGTTTGCACTGATTAAAGTTGTAGCCATTATTGGAATGATTCTCGTTGGAGTAGGAATCATCTTTTTTGGAATTGGAAACGGAGGTCAGCCCGTTGGTTTGGCTCATCTTTGGACTCATGGGGGATTCATGCCAAATGGAGTCAAAGGAATTTTATTGTCCTTGGTTTTTGTGACGTTTTCATTTGGTGGAGTGGAATTGGTTGGAATTACGGCAGGAGAGGCAAAAAATCCTCAAAAATCAATCCCGTCTGCCATTAACAGTGTTGTCTGGCGGATATTAATTTTTTATGTGGGTGCATTGGGAATTATGATGACTCTCTATCCTTGGAATGAAGTAGGCATGAAGGGCAGTCCATTTGTATTGATTTTTGATAAAGTTGGAATTCCTGGAGCCGCCCATATTATTAACTTTGTGGTCTTAACAGCGGCATTATCTGCTTTTAATAGTGGGTTATTCAGTTCCGGAAGAATGCTGCACAATTTATCCCTGCAAAATAACGGTCCGAAATATTTTGGAAAACTTAATAAGAATGGCAGTCCGGTCCGTGGCATACTGTTCACATCATCGCTGTTATTATTGGCTGTACTACTGAACTACATTGTTCCCGAAAAAGTGTTTATGTACATATCTGCGGTTGCCACAGTAGCAGTTATTACCAGCTGGGCGGTTATCATGATTACACAATTGAAGTTTAGGCAATCTAAAACAAAAAAAGAAATTGAAAAATTAGCATTTAAACTTCCCTTATATCCCATTTCATCCTATTTAGCACTGACGTTTTTAGCACTTGTCATTGTCTTAATGGCTTTTATTGAGGAAATGCGCATTGCTTTAGTAGTAGCACCTATATGGTTTACGATTCTTTATTTCGGATATAAAATGATTAAAAAATTCGACTGACCTATTCTTTTGAAAAAGAATCTGTTGGATAAACCAGAGTGGGACAAACTAAATTGGTAGTGTCAAAACTTCTATGAAAAAGTGACCTGAAGTTTTTTTCTTCTCTCTTTTTTGTAGTGGAGGTACCCGCAATCGCTCTTGACAAACACACCAATGGTTTGAGGTTCCTTTAACAAGGG
>NZ_JAMAUV010000038.1:0-20726 GCF_023714155.1 Neobacillus sp. MER 74 | reverse complement strand
GTGGAGTGAAACGGGGACGATTGTTAATTTTTGTTTTGGCATAAGAAAAAGCACCTCCTTTAGTTGATACATGTATCGTACCAAGAGGAGCTGCGGGTTTATATGCGTTGTTTGATTGGGGGCTTACGTTGCTTTGTATTAAATCGCAATTTTTAAAGAGATGGCAACATCCATAAATGCTACAGTAAAAATAGATTAGAAAATTCACTAATCATTTTTAGGGGGGATTTTCATGGGTAAAAAAGCTTTCTCTTTTTTTCATTTAAACTGCTTTCACCCGATTGCATGGGGATTAATTTTTGGAACGTTTCTGTCCAGAGCCGGTTTCTTCATGAGTATTCCTTTTCTGGGAATCTATTTACATGAGATAAAGGGAATTGATCCAGCAACAACGGGTGCCATTCTAGCTGTGAGTTTCTTTGTAAGTACATTTTCAAGCTTTTTTGGAGGTGCATGGTCAGACAAAATTGGTCGATTCCCAGTGATGATGTTTTCCATGTTCCTATGGAGTTTCGTTTTTATTGGTTTTACCATGGGAGAACATGTTTGGCAATTTATTCTTTTAAATGCTCTTAGTGGTTTGTGTAGAAGTATCTTTGAGCCAACCGCTCGGGCTTTACTAGTCGATTTGACTCCTCAAGAAAACAGAGTAGATGTATTTAATGCGCGATATTTCGCTATTAACATAGGGGGAGCAATTGGTCCTCTCGTAGGTTTATCATTAGGTGCATCTGAAACGACATTGCCCTTCATCATGAGTGGATTGATATATTTTGTCTATGGAACTCTTATCATTTATTGGAAAAAGAAATATGCTACATCAGTGAAAATCTCGGAAACAACGGAAAAGACTTCACTCCTATCAAGTCTAAAAATAATTAGTAGGGACAAAGTGTTTCGCTATTTTTTGATTGGTAATATTTTTGTAGCAGGGGGTTATGCCCATCTTGATACAACACTTGCACAATATTTAGGAAGTGACAAAGTTGGATTATATTCCATCTTATTCTTCACTAATGCCGCATCGATTCTGCTGCTTCAATATCCGATTATTCGGTTTATGAAAAGATATTCACCACTCACAGCTTTGAAGGTGGGAAGCTTTCTGTTTGGTGCTGGGATTGTAGGCTTTGGTATCTCACATTCTCTTATCTTATTAATACTTGCAATGGTGCTGTTTACAATAGGTGAAATTCTATGCTTTATTATCGGTGATGTGTTAATTGGTGATATTGCTCCAATCCATTTACGAGGAGCATACTACGGTGCATCAGGACTAATGTTCATTGGTCAAAGTGCAGGTGCATGGGTTGGGGGTATGCTGTTGGCTTCGTTTGGCTTTGGGTCAGGATTCGTTGTTTTTAGCATTCTAGCCCTATTAACAGTAGTGGCTTATCCATTTTTTCAATTTGGTCATCTTTTATTAAACAATAAGGATTCAATAGATCAAGCAAACTATAAAACCACTAAGGGGGCAATATAAAATGAGACAAAGGAAAAAACACCCCTTAAGTCGTAATATGACTTGCAGGAGGTGTTTTTCTTTTGGGGATTTTTTAAAAAAATTCATCTTATTTTTGTATTTTTCCGTATCATTATGTAGTCCCTATTATAAAGTAAAGCTACGTTTTTAATAAAGAAAATGTGAAAGCGTTTAATATTTTGGATTATAGTGAAGAGTTAACCTGATTGAGCAGGTGAAGAAAACAAGGCTTCAAATACTTTTTTGTTCATTCATTTTTAGGATTCAGGAGGTGGGGATTTCCCAAATTTCATACTTCAGCATGAAAGTATTCTATTAGATGATTGGGTTCAAATTAACCATTTTATAGACTAAGAGGTGTAAAGAAAAATGACAGTACTTGTTAATAGTGATCAAGTCCAAAAGCCAGGTAATAAGCAAAGTGAAACAAAAGATTTATTAAGTTCAACTCAGTTGATCATAAAAGAGGCGGTTCAAAATTTAGGGTATACCGATGATGTATATGAGCTGTTAAAGGAACCACTTAGAACTATCACGGTACGTATCCCAGTACGAATGGATGACGGGTCTATTAAAATATTTACCGGTTACCGCTCGCAACATAACGATGCAGTAGGTCCGACAAAAGGTGGAGTACGTTTTCATCCTGAAGTTAATGAGGCTGAGGTAAAAGCGTTATCGATTTGGATGAGTCTAAAGTGCGGGATTGCAAATCTCCCTTACGGCGGTGGAAAAGGTGGTATTATTTGTGACCCGAGAAACATGTCGTTTAGGGAACTGGAGAGATTAAGTCGTGGATATGTTCGTGCAATCAGCCAAATTGTCGGCCCGACAAAAGACATTCCGGCACCCGATGTGTATACAAATTCTCAAATCATGGCGTGGATGATGGATGAGTACAGTCGTCTTCGTGAATTTGATTCTCCTGGTTTTATTACGGGTAAGCCGGTTGTTTTAGGAGGGTCACACGGTCGTGAAACAGCAACAGCTCGCGGTGTAACAATTTGTATTGAAGAAGCTGTAAAGAAAAAAAACATTGAATTAAAAGGTGCACGAATCGTAATTCAAGGCTTTGGAAATGCAGGAAGCTTTTTGGCCAAATTCATGCATGACGCCGGTGCAAAGGTGATTGGTATTTCAGATGCATATGGCGCTCTATATGATCCAGAAGGACTTGATATTGATTATTTACTTGAACGACGCGATAGTTTCGGTACAATAACAACTTTATTTACTAATGTCATTACGAATCAAGAATTGCTTGAAAAAGAATGTGACATTCTTGTACCAGCTGCCATTTCAAACCAAATTACAGCAGAAAATGCTGGTCGTATTAAAGCAGCGATTGTGGTGGAGGCAGCGAATGGACCAACATCCCTTGAAGCAACAAAAATTTTGGATGAAAGAGGAGTCCTCCTTGTACCGGACATACTGGCAAGTACAGGCGGTGTCACCGTTTCGTACTTTGAATGGGTTCAAAATAATCAAGGATATTATTGGTCAGAGGATGAGGTTGCTGAAAAACTGAGAAACGTAATGGTCGCTTCCTTTGAAGAAATTTATCAAACATCACAGACCCGTCATGTTGATATGCGTTTAGCAGCATACATGGTTGGAATAAGAAAACCGGCTGAAGCTTCGCGTTTTCGGGGCTGGATATAATGCTAAAAGGTTCATAGAAACAAAGAATGTCGTGCACGAAAACTTACTGCTTGATTAAAAGAAAATGTCAAAACGCTTAATATTTTGGGTATTTGTTTTTAGGTAGGAAGAGGATAACCCTGTAATGATGTATATATAACGTAAACAGAGTACTTCATCAATGGAGGTATTTGTAAAAATTATTGCAGAAGACTTAAAAAGCGGTGAGCGTAAGATAGCAGCGACTGCCCTCTTAACATTTGTTGCACTTGATGAACATGAACGCCCAACGCGTGTTCCACAAGTTATTCCGGAAACAAAAGAAGAGAGAAAATTACACGAAACTGCTCCAGCGCGAACAAGAATCCGCAAAGAAAGAAAACAAAAAAGTAAAGAACTAGCCTCATTTTTAACTACAAATTAGCTCATGAATTAACATAAAAGTTTAAAGCCTGTATCAAATAGGATCAGGCTTTTTTCTTTTTCTAACTATTGCTCCTCTGCTTCAGCTACTGTATAAGAACCTTATTATGATAACTAGAAAATCCACTACTTGAATGTCAAAGTAGTGGATTTGTTTTTGATAAGTATGCAGGATTCTACCGGAAAAAATCTATAGATATTCAGACCATAAGGGGTTTAAAGGTATGATTATATGGCCTTTTCCTCTTCTAAGGTAGAATCAACTTGAGAGAGTTCCCAACATTCAATGTTCTCATGATTCTTAATAGTATCTTTATAAAATACGGGATCTTTACCATCCTTTTTCTGTTTAATGTAATCGTTTAATGCACTAAATGCTACTTTTGATAATAGGAGAATGGCAATTAGGTTTACAATCACCATGAAGCCCATAAATAAATCAGCTAAATCCCATACAAGTTGAATCTTTGCAACTGAACCGAATATAATCATGGCGAATACGCTTATTCGGTATAGCATCAACCATGCTTTACTTGTATGTAAAAAGCGAATGTTTGTTTCCCCATAATAATAGTTACCAATTAACGCACCGAATCCAAAAAGGAAAATAAAGATGGCAAGACAGCCTGATGCCCATGAACCGATATGTTCACTTAATGCTGCTTGTGTAAGTGCAATACCATTTAGCCCAGGTTGTTTGTAAGCATCAGAAAGTAAAATAATAAATGCTGTGCTTGTACAGATAATCAGTGTATCAATTAATACCCCAAATGCTTGAATAAGTCCTTGTTTTACCGGATGACTTGTAGTTGCTGTTGCGGCAACGTTTGGCGCACTCCCCATACCAGCTTCATTCGAGAATAAGCCACGTTTAACTCCATTCATGAGCGCAGCTCCAAGTGAACCACCTGCCACTTGTTCAAAGCCAAACGCGTTTTTAACAATAAGAGAAAGAATTTCCGGCATTTTTGTTATGTTCGCAGCTATGACAAACAATGCAACACCAATGTATAACACAGCTAAAAGCATAACCTTGTATTCAGCCAGTTTTGCAATACTCTTTACACCGCCAAAGATAATCGCACCGAAAGCAAGTGCCATGATAATCCCTACAGTTAAACGATCTGTACCAAATGAGTTCTCAAAAGCAATCGTAACAGTATTTGATTGTACAGAATTGAATACAAGACCGAAAGAAAGCGTAATTAAAATGGAGAACAATACTCCCATCCAACGCTTGTTTAATCCTTTTTCCATATAATAAGATGGGCCGCCGCGGAAACCGTCTTTATCTTTTACTTTATATATTTGTGCTAACGTACTTTCAATAAAGCTGGATGCTGAGCTAATAATAGAAATAATCCACATCCAAAATACCGCTCCAGGACCGCCTAATGCAATCGCAATCGCAATTCCTGTAATATTACCTGTTCCAACGCGTGCAGCCATACCAATACAGAACGCTTGAAATGGCGAAATGCTGTCTTTAGAACCAGTTCTCCCCTCCATTAAAACACGGACCATTTCCTTCAACATTCGAAACTGTACAAATTTCGATTTAAATGTGAAATAAAGACCCAATAAAACTAGCATAATAATCAATAACTTTGACCATAGAAAATCATTTGAAAAGCTAATAATAGCATGTAGTAATTGTTGCATGTGTATCACTCCAGTAAAAGTTTAGTAGTTTGATATCTAAAAATAAAGATCTAGCGACTTAGTGTCTTCCTTTTATTACTTGGCAGAAGCAAAGTTTCTGCATATGCTTGCTAGAAAATACTTAGATCCCATTCTTGTGCTATATGCTTCAATAACATAACACCTGTTAGGCTATTCCCATATTCATCAATAGCTGGTCCATATATACCAATACCACATCCATCTTGAAAAGGCAGTTCACTTCTGATGTTTGGAGGAACTAACGCCATTATGCCCCCAGATACACCACTTTTTGCTGGCAACCCGACAAATGCCGCAAATTTACCCGAAGCATTGTACATTCCGCAAGTAAGCATTAAGGCTTTGGCTAATTTAGCTACTTTTTTGGGCAGGACCTGTTCTTGACGAAAAGGATGATATCCATCATGTGCAAGAATCAGTCCAATCAAGGCTATGTCTTCTGTGGTTACTTCTATTGAACATTGTTTCATGTAAACCTCTAAAGCTGCCTCCACATCCGATTCTAAATAATCCGTTTCCTTTAAATAGTAAGCTAAAGCTCTATTTCGGTAAGATGTTTTCCACTCAGATTGATACACTTCCTCATTAATAGCCGGACGTTTTCCTATCAGTTTTTCGATTAATTGATAAAGAACTTCTAATTTTTTGTTTGAAGTTTCTCCTGGCAGTAGTGAAGCTATGGTAATCGCCCCAGCATTAATCATTGGGTTAAACGGCTTTCCCGTCTTATGCATTTCTAATCGAATAATGGAATTAAAGGCATCCCCAGTTGGTTCTACATCAACTCTCTCTAACACATAAGAAATTCCACAGCTCAAGCATGCGGCTATAAAGCTAAGCACTTTTGATATACTTTGCAATGTGAAAGGTACTTCAGAATCCCCTGACTTTATCGCTGTTCCATCCGGTCTTATAATGCAAATGCCTAAATGCGATACGTTTTTCGTTCTTAAAGCAGGAATATAATTGGCGGTTTGCCCTTTAGTAGCAAAGGATCTATAATGTGCAACCCATTCATCTAAGAAAGCATTCCTTTGGCTATAAAGCTTATCGTTTTGGCCTTTAATCATCCCTTCAGCCATATCCTTCCACCTCTCTAATTTTTTGAATGAAAACTTCCTGCCTTTAATACCTTCTGCAGAAGAAATAATAATAGACTGGTATAAAGACATGAAAATTGAATACCTTAAAGCGCTTTCAGAATATTTCCATAAAAACGTAGCTTTAATTTATGATTGAAACTATATAATCCAACTGAAAACTACAAAAAAACTAAAAAATATATTTCAAAAGTGGGATTAGCCCAATTAGTAATAGATTTCTTATAAATCATTTTAGCGTTGTATTGAGGTCGATGAGACTGTATACTGATTTCAAATAAAACTAGGGAGGTGACTTCTTGAACCTAAGTTCTTTAGTTAAAAAAGATGTCTATATTCTTGTTCTAATGGTATTAACCGTTCCACTGGCAGGTGAAATAAAGTTTTATCCTTTAAATGAAACATTTCGAGTAAGCTTAGGTGCCCCGGCATTTTTCTTTTTTTGTTACTGCTACAGAAAACACCAGCAGTTTTACCGGGTTTTTTAACAGGAACGGCAGTTGTTCATTTTCGCATTCTTTTAGACCTTTTTGAGCAGGAGAATTTTGACTGGACATCTTCCTTCCAAGCCCAATATCCCAGTTTTTTCTATTATTTCACTTATTCTTTGCTCTTTTTTTTAGTGAAAACAAATCGCTTTCAAAATAGACCCTTAATGATCGGATTTATTGGCCTTTTAATCGAAATTTTGTCCGACTTGGTTGAACTAATGATTCAATATTTCGTATTAGAAACAACGATAACATTCACGAAACTAAGTGAGATCATCATGATCGCGTTCACCCACAGTTTTATTGTTCTTAGCTTTTTTAATATGATGAAATTGTATGAAGTACAGAAGAGGGAAAGACAAATTAGAAAACAAAATGAACATATGTTCATGCTTATTTCCAATTTATATGAGGAAAAGATTTATTTAAAAAAAACATTAAAAAATGTAGAGAATATAACAAAGGAATCTTATCATTTATATCGCAATTTAAAAGAACAGGAACAACGACATCATGTATTAAACCAGCAGTTTAGTCAAAAGTTATTACGTATTGCTGGTGAAATTCATGAAGTTAAAAAAGATAACCAACGAATTTTTGCAGGGCTCTCAAAATTAATTACTAATGAGAGTTTTCAAGACTATATGAATGCTGCTGAATTAATTCAATTAATTATAAAAATAAATAAAAAATATGCCGACTCACTAGGGAAAGAGATTAAATTTTTATATTCCGTAGAAGGGAACCATCCCAATTATCATGTTTATACCGTGTTATCTCTCATCAATAATTTAGTAGCGAATGCAGTGGAAGCAATTATAGAGAAGGGAAGCGTTCGTTTAAGTCTGCGTAAACTTAGTGATACTGTTGTATTTCAAGTTGCTGATACTGGACCTGGCATCCCTGGAAAATATGAAAATGCTATCTTTCAGCCTGGATTTACCTCGAAGTATGATCATTTAGGAACACCTTCAACAGGGATTGGACTTTCATATGTAAAAGAAGTAGTGAAAGACCTTGAAGGAGAGATCCTATTCCAGAATAATCATAGCAACGGCGTTGTTTTTTCAATCGAGTTACCAATTATTAATTTGATACAGAAAGGGTAAGGGTGGTTCCATGCGTTTTTTTATAACGGATGATGATAGTGCTATTCGTTCAATCTTAAGCCAAATAATTGAAGACGAAGATCTGGGAGATGTGGTGGAGGAAGCGGAAGATGGCTGCCTACTAGAAGGAAACATTTTGAATTTAAAACAAATTGATATTTTATTTATTGATTTATTAATGCCAATCCGCGATGGTATTGAAACAATTCGTCATATAAAAGGTGAGTTTTCAGGAAAAATTATCATGATTTCACAAGTTGAATCAAAAGAACTAATTGGTGAAGCTTTCTCTCTCGGAATCGATTATTATATTAGCAAACCAATTAATCGGATTGAAGTATTAACAGTTATTCGAAAAGTAATGGAACGGATCAATTTAGAAAGATCGATTAATGTTATCCAAACCTCTTTAAATAGTTTATTAAATTTGAATCAGCCAAAAGTTGATAAATCCAATATTTTAAATGAAAAAAGAATTCTAGAGGTCGGGGAATTTCTGTTGGCTGAATTAGGGATCGTAGGAGAAAGTGGGCATAAAGATTTAATAGAAATTCTTCAATATTTATTTAAGTATGAACTTACACATACTTTTGAACAACATTTTCCAACCCTTAAAGAGATATTTGTACAAATATCGAAAAAAAAACTTGGACTATCAGCTGCACAAGTTGATATTACTCGAGAGATAAGAGCTTCAGAACAACGCATTCGCAGGGCGATTACTCATTCGTTAAATTATTTTGCGTCTCTAGGTTTAACAGATTTTTCAAATCCAAAGTTTGAAAATTATGCTTCAAAATTTTTTGATTTTACCGTCGTCCACCAAAGGATCAAGGAATTGCAAAAAAATACAACAATACAAGCAACTCAAACTGGAGTAAATACCAAAAAATTCATTCAAGTATTTTTTTATGAAGTGAAACGCCTGAATTCAGAGGAAATATTTAAGTATAGGTAGTTATTATTGGATTAAAAATGAAATGGTGTAAGATTAGTCCGAACAAAAACTCAATCACAAAGTAACTAATTAAAACTTCATTATATCAATAATTTTCATAATTTATAATTAAACTGTTATTATCCCTAGCCTCTAACTTCAAAACTGCTTGAGCCTGCGTGCCAGGTTGTAAGTTTCGTATTCGGTAGAATCCACATCAGTTCTTAAATTTATTTATAAGTCCCAGCAAAGTATAAAATCTAAAAACAAATCCTCTCAAATTATCTTTTACAGTTGGAATGCCAGGACATATCCTTATTGGAGTGTTCTGGCATTTTTTGTATTATTGGACCATAATTAAATAGTAAAATGGGTGAGAAACTAGTATCAAATGGATTGACCTAGCACCGCCAAATTGATGAAACTTGATGTCAGTTATGATTGATTCTTTATAATAGTTAAAAGATATCTCAATGTATTTCCAATTTCTTGATATAATATTTTCGATAGATCTAAAATAATAATCTCTTGGAACAAGAATAACCGTCATATCTAATATGTATAATGGGTATTAATGGATATTTGGACAATGGAAAGAGGTCTTGTAATGAAAGACAAGTTAATACATATGAGGGACAAGCTCAATGACATTAGTCGGCGGAATCGTTCGATTCGATTATTGAAGCTTTATAATAAATGGAGTTTTGATTTAACTGATCTGGATAACCTCTCAAGATTATCTAAAGAAAAGGTAAGTATTGATATAGTAGAACAAATCATTCATCAAACCAAGAATGATGTCATCCTACTTAAGCCAACTATTACTAATGAACTTTCAATGAGTCTTTCAAGAAAACTCACGGATTTATATCGAAATATTAAGGGAATTGAAGACGAAACAGGTATTCATGATTTTTACCTGGGGTTTCCGTTTTTGTCAGGCACCTTGTCCGATGGCACGTTTTTTCAAGCGCCATTATTTTTATATCCGATAAGGCTAGAAAAGAACAATGTGAATGCTCAAAAATGGGTGATAAAAATAGATGAAGGTGGTCCTCAAATCAATCGGACGTTGTTCTTAGCATTTAAAAAGCTAAACAACCAAACATTTACAGAGGATTTCTTTGATCAAGCTGCGGAATTAGCAACGGAGTATAACTATGAAGAGTGGCTCCAATTTTTAAAAAATCATGAAATGAATGTGTCCTTTACACCTAAGGGTATTAGCAAACTGAAGGAATATAGGAAGGAAGAGGTTCCGGAAACAGCAGGTTTCACTTTGTTGGAGAATGCAGTAATCGGGAATTTCCCACAAGGCGGGTCTTCGCTTGTTAAAGATTATGAGGAACTCATTGTCCGATCAGAAGAAAGTGATTTATCCTTAGCTGGCGATTTAATCGAACCGCAGGATAAGGATTTTGAGACTGATGGGGAACCTAGCAAAACAGAAAAGACGAATAATAATCCCCCTGACATTTTAAACCTATTACAAGCGGACGGGTCACAAGAAGAGATTATTCAAGAAGCTCGATATAAAAAAGGGATTGTTGTCCATGGACCGCCTGGAACAGGCAAATCTCAAGTTATTGTTAATCTGATTACGGATGCGCTTCAACAGGAGAAGAAAGTACTCGTTGTTTGTCAAAAGCGTGCGGCTTTGGATGTCGTATACCAACGTCTGGATGGATTGGGCTTAAGTAATCATGTTGCGCTTGTTCACGACGAAAAGAATGATCGGAAAAAGCTTTATGCAAAAGTGGGAGCGGTTCTAGAGCAAAATCAGGTGTCTTTTGAGAATGCGATGAATCAGTTATCTTCTACTTCCAAAAAATTATCCTCACAAGAAGAGTTATTGAACAGTATTGCTTCTGCCTTATACAGTTATCAAGACTTTGGGCTAAGATTATACGATTTGTATGGATTAGCGAAGCCAATCGGGGAAACCACGCAAATTGTTGATCTTCACGAGGTGCTGCCGTCTATAAATAAAGATTTGTTAGTGGATATCTCAGAAAAAGTGTACACCTATGCGGAATGGTATGATCGTTTTGGTGATGAGGATTTCCCGCTTAAAGAGCGTAAAACATTCGCTAATTTTAATATGAAAGAAAAATTGGAAGCGATCGAGCTATTGAATGATCTTGTAGATAAAGCGAAACAAGCGGTCGAATTCCTCGACTCCCTAGATCATGAAAAAATTACGCCAGCGTACACGTGGCTCATCGAAAATAAGTTGGAGAAGATTTATCCCGATTTAGAGGATGGCACGAAAAGAACCTTACAAGGTTTAAGACTTTGGTGGTGGACATCTGTTTCGGGTAAGAACATTATTGAAGAATTACTTGATGGGGAAAAATTTAAAGGAACAAGTTCGTCAGAATGGCTTAAGATCAAGAAATCTTTAGTTATTATGCATCAGTTGGGTATAGTGACAAAAAGAAACAACCGCAAGCCCCTGCATTCATGTATGGAGTAAGGTTGTTTATTTATTTATTTATTTATCTATTTTTAGAACAAACGTTCCTTTTCTATTGGTATTAGATAGAATAATTGATATAATAATGATATGAAAAATCTAATTCAATATAAAAGTAATAATAATGTAGTGTATTCTTGTAAATATCATGTGGTTTGGTGTCCTAAATTATAGTAGGAATGTATTGGTAGATGGAGTAGATGAAAGGCTTAAATCTATTCTATTAGAGGTTGCAAAAGAGACAAAATCTGAAGTAATCGAAATGGAAATTATGCCAGATCATGTTCATTTACTTGTTGAATGCAATCCGCAATTTGGAATTAATAAACTTATAAGAATGATGAAAGGAAGAAGTTCTCGATACCTACGTAACGAATTCCCATGGTTAAAAAGTAGAATTCCTTCTATATGGACTAAAAGCTATTTTGTTTCTACTGTTGGCGGAACACCCTTAGATGTTGTAAAACAGTACATAGAAAATCAAAGAGGAGTGTAAAACCATGGTAGCATCTACCGAAAGAACGCCTTCTTTTATCGCAACGATTCGATTAAGAACGAATGCACAGGAAGAAAAGGTGATTTTGATGTTATCTGATTGTGGTAGACAGCTTTATAATGCTTGTTTAGGAGAAGGTTTGAAGCGGATTAAGGCTATTCAAAACACCAAATTATATAAAGAGACTGTCCGATTATCTAAAACTTCGGAAATAGATATAGAAAAGCGGAGAGCTAATTTTAAACATCTTAATGCGACGTTTAGTTTTACAGATTATTCGATCCAATCCTTCGGGACAAAAACAAAGAATTCATCGAAGTTTATTGCGGAACATTTAGGGACCCACGTATGTCAAAAACTCTCAACTAGAGCCTTTAAGGCTGTGCAAAAATTTGCTTTTAAGAAAGCGAAAAAGGTAAGGTTTAAACGAAAGGGGGAATTTGTCTCCTTAGAAGGCAAAAACAACAAAACTTTTCTAACTTACTCGAATGGGTATGTTTTTATCAGGAAAACACTTTCGTTAAAATGCCTCATCGACCCCAACGATCAATGGATGCAACATGCCCTAAACCATAGAATAAAGTATTGTAGACTCATTAAAAAAGAAGTGAAGGGGAAAAATCGCTTTTATGTTCAATTGATTCTTGAAGGATCCCCCCATCGTAAATATGAATTAGGTAAGGAAGAGGTTGGACTAGACATCGGTCCTTCCACGATTGCAATTGTAGGGGAATCGAAAGCCGAATTAAAGGAATTTTGTGAAGAAGTGGTAGTAATCGATAAGGAAAATAAACGAATCAATCGGAAAATGGATCGGCAACGACGAGCCAATAACCCCAATCACTATCAAAGCAATGGCGTGATGAAAAAAGGTAAAAAGAAGTGGACCACCTCCAAAAGATACATAAAAACGCGTGCAGAACACAGAGAATTGGAACGTAAAATTAAAGAAGTAAGAAAACAGCTCCATGGTCGAGATACCAATCAAATCCTACAACTAGCGTCCTCCATTCAAACAGAGAAACTCTCCTATAAAGCTTTTCAAAAAATGTTCGGAAAAAGTATCGGTAGAAAAGCTCCAAGTATGTTTTTGAAAATGTTAAAACGAAAAGTGGAAGCACAGGGTGGCAGTTTTCGAGAGTTTCCGACTTACTCCACAAGATTATCGCAGACCTGTCATTGTGGAGCTATTAAGAAAAAAAGACTCAAGGAACGCTGGCATATCTGTGAATGCGGGGTCGTGGCACAACGTGATTTATACAGTGCATTTTTAGCTAGATATGTAACAAAATCAAATCAAGTAGTTCTTCAACAGGCTGAAAAAGAGTGGTTTCAACTTTCCAATGTTTTAAATGATTGCATTTCCAATTTAAAAAACATGAAAGTAGAAAGAAAATTGATCTCAACATTTGGTGTATAAATTCCTAAGAGATTAATAGGTTAAATCTCTCGGTGCAGACATACCCCGAAACAGTCAATAAGTTGTGAGTGGCAAGGGAATCCGAGCCCATGTAAATAATCTTGTTTTGATTATTTGCATTAGAACGATTTCGGCTGTCGAAGCCTTTTAGACCAAAGTGAAGTCCATCTTTTATAGTAAATATAGAATTTGGAAGAGCCACGGTTGTTTAAAGGTGGAACCCCCTTCATTTATGATGGGTGAGTGTCAGAAAAGCAATGGCAGAAGAGGTAGACAAGCTAAAAAAATATCTTCAGGATTCAAAAGTAAACAGTTTAAAAACGAGAATATCAGAAGGTGATATTCCGTTAAATGAACTAGATAAAATGGTTGAATACATCCATCGTGATTTTGAAGAACTGCAGTTAATGGATGTTTACTGGAATCAATGTTCTGAGGTCGAGAAGAAAGTGCTTCTTCTCCTTCAACAGAAAACATCGAAGAATGAAATAACGCTTTCTGATTACTGGGTGGATTTATTAAAAAACTCCGCCTACGTCCAATGGATTGATCAAACGGAAAGGAAACATCCACAGGTCCAGAAAATCTCAACGAATAAATTTTCAAGAATTAGAGAATCCTTTGCGGGGCTTATTGAGGAAAAAAGGAAGGTTGGGACACAGTTTTTAATTCATAACCTTACCAAAAAAGTGGATACCGTTCAAACCACTCATTCAAGGAATATAAGAGAGCTAAAACATCAGGTCGGTAAGAAGCGGCAAGTTTGGCCGCTGCGGAGATTAGTGAATGAATTTGCTGGCAATGGTCTCGTCGATATTATGCCTGTGTGGCTCGCTTCACCGGAAATTGTTTCGTCTATTTTTCCATTACAAGAAGGATTATTTGATTTAGTTATTTTCGATGAGGCTTCCCAGTGTACGGTAGAAAGTGGGATTCCGGCAGTTTACCGGGCTAAACAAGTCATTATTGCTGGGGATGAGAAACAATTGCCACCGTCTAATCTGTTTCAATCCTCTTTTGTTAATGACGATGATGAGGAGGAAGAATACGATACAGATGATTCCATTAGTTTGCTAAATTTAGCGAAAAGAAGGTTTTCTGAAAGGCTGCTTCAGTGGCACTATCGCTCTAAATATGAAGAGTTAATCAATTATTCCAATCATGCATTTTACAACGGGCACGTACAAATAGCACCCAATGTGATTCCATTTAAAAACCCACCAGCGATTAAATGGAAAAAAGTCGAAGGAAGATGGGTTAACCAGTCCAATGAAGTGGAAGCGGTTGAAGTCGTCAACATTTTTAAAGATATATTAATCCATCAGCCTGGAAAAACCGTAGGGATTATCACGTTTAACTCCAAGCAGCAATCGAAAATTCAGGATCAGATTGATCAACTAGTGAGTGAAGATGAGGAATTTAGCTCCGTTTACAATCAAATGTTAACCAGGGATCTCGATGAACGCGTCTTTGTAAAAAATATTGAAAATGTGCAAGGGGATGAAAGGGATATTATCCTCTTCTCAATCGCTTATGCGAAAAACGAGGAAGGTAAGGTGTATAACCGGTTTGGGATGCTGAATCAAAAGGGTGGAGAAAATCGTATGAACGTTGCGGTCACACGGGCTAAAGAAGGAATCACGGTGGTTTCAAGTATTGAGCCAGAAGAATTGAATGTGGCAAGCACTTCGCAAATAGGTCCGAAATTACTGAAGGCCTATCTAAAATATGTACGGGCTGTTTCTAATTCACAAGTGGAGCAGATCAATGCTGTTGTCCAAGAAGTCAATGAAAATGTAAATACCCATGTACAGGAAAAAGAATTACACTTCGACTCACCGTTTGAAGAGCAAGTGTATCATCAACTACGAAGCCTCGGGTATGAGGTTACCACCCAGGTAGGGATGTCAGGTTACCGCATTGACATGGCCATTGTTCACCCGCAGGATTCTTCCCGATATATATTGGGAATCGAGTGCGATGGAGCCATGTATCACAGCTCCGCAAATGCGAAGGAAAGAGACGTTTACCGCCAGCGGTTCCTAGAAAGCAGAGGCTGGACCATCGAACGGATTTGGAGTCGAAACTGGTGGAAGAACTCTTCAGCGGAGATAGAGAGAATAGATCAGAAAGTCAAGGAATTGTTGAAGAAGGAGTCTGTAAAAGAGAAAGTTATCAATTAAATATTAGATTATTAACGGAGTGCAAGGTAAGTGCCATTAATGTGGGATTCCCTTGCACTCTCTTTTGTTGTATGTCCTTTGACCATCGATTTTAGGGCTAATCCACCTGAATATATGCTACTGTTTCACAGGGAGACTGCCCCCAATATCGAGCTTGGAAATCCAATCAAATTCCTTCCCCCTAAAACATTTGCATTTGCTCGGTTGAACTGTTTTCTTTATTATTCAAGGAAACATATCCTAATGATTTATACCCACTTTGACGCTTTTCAAACATTGTCTTTAATATAGGTACATGGACATCAACATAATCGAAAACTTTAACTTCCTGCTTGTTAGAGTGAATTCGGTGCAACCGTCCAACGTATTGCTGAAGGGTCCCTTTCCAAGATATTGGCATGGCTAAAAATAAAGTGTCCAAACGGGGATCATCAAAACCTTCACCAATGTATTTACCGGTTGCAATTATGAGTCGCTCTTCGTTATCTGGAATCTTAGCCAGGCGTTCCAATTCCATCTTCTGTTCTTTTTTATTCATTTTCCCTGTAAGGACAATAATGTTTTTGGCAAACCCTTTAAATTTATCACGAAGGAATTCAAGATGTTCAATTCTCTCCGTCAAAACAAGAGGGGAACTTCCTTTATCTAATTCATTTAAAACATCGTCAAATAGTAATTGATTTCGCTGTTCATCCTTTGAAATGGAATGGTAGATTTCTTGAAGATTAGTTGAATTTGATCTGAAATTCGTATATGTCGGTATTAATGTATGTTTAAAAGGGCGAATTTTCGCTTGTGCTTTTGCATCAGTTTTGTAGCGTACGGGGCCACACTGCATAAAGATAATGGGGTGCAATCCGTCCTTTCGAATAGGTGTAGCTGTCAGCCCATACACATACTTAGCGCGGATACGTTTTAATACTTTTTCAAAGCTGTAAGCAGAGATATGATGGCATTCGTCAACAATAATCTGTCCATATTGAGTAATAAATGATTTTAACTCACCCCTAGAATTTAGGCTTTGAATGGTAGCTACATCAATTTGTCCAGATATATTCTTTTTGCCGCCGCCAATTTGTCCTATGTCTTTGGATGATACATCGAAGAAGGTAGATAAACTTTCCACCCATTGTTGAAGGAGTTGGGTCCTATTCACAATTATTAAGGTATTAATTTTCCTTCTAGCTATAAGTGCCGCAGCGGTAACCGTTTTTCCAAAACCTGTAGACGCTGCTAGAGTCCCATTTTCATGTTCCAGTAATTTTTGGATGGCATCTTCTTGCTGCGATGTAAGTTGTCCATTAAAGTTAACTTGAAGATAATCTCCTTCATATGATTCATTTTCTATTTCAAGTTCAATGGAATAACTTTTTAACAGTTTTTCTAATTCTTCATAACAGCCACGGGGAAGTATTAGATATTCAGAATTCTCTTCATAGCAGATAATCACCTTTTGAATCCCATAGGTTGACATTCGCTTGGACTGCGCTTTATAAAACTCAGGATTATTGAAAGTAGCTAATGCCATCATTTTTGATAAAATTTCAGAAGGAATTCCATCTTTTCGGATATACAAGCCGTTTTTTAAAATGACTTTGATTTTCTTTGGGATTTTTATATTCAAACTTGGTTCATTTACTTGTAATTGTCCAAGTGTATTTAAAACGGCTGAAATATCGTGTTTATTCATTTTTTCAATAGAAGATAAATACAGCCATTGATCCTCAAAGGGTATAAAATTTTCATCAATAAATACACTATTCCCTTCATTCTTTGAATGGAGCTGAAGTGGCAAAGCGATAAGATTGCCAAATCCACCGCTAGGAAGTATATCTTGATTTGGCAGCATACGATCAAATGAGTCAAACCCAATTTGATGTCTTCTTTCATGTGTTTTCGTTAAAAGATACATCCCAAGTTTTCTGGCTAAAGCTGCTGAAACTTTTTCTGAAAAGAAGATCCATACATGTGCACCTTTTCCTGATCGAGATCGTTCTATGTATACGGGAATATTACTATCTTTGCATTCCTTTGCAAATGCCAAAACGTCTTGTTGCCAGTTTTGTTTATCGAAATCAAATGCAAGAAAAAAACATGAATCATCTTGAAGAAGAGGGTAAATTCCGACTGTTTTTTTTCCACTCAGATGGTTAAATAATACTTGATCGTTAAGGGGAGTTAACCTTCGATGCTGACAGGCGGAACATTTAATTTGTGGTTTTTGACATAATGGTTTTTGCCATTCCAAATCGCAAGCTGGGCTGTAACCACTCTTCCCATTAATAGATTCATATCTGTATGCAAATACATCTGTTCTTCCCTTAAATAAACTTTTAAAAACATTAATTTTATCTTTTGGTAAGGACCGATTACTAATTATGTTTGCATCGATTGTAATTTCTGCTTTTTCTTCTCGTTGATGCATCATATTTGATAGCAACCGTTTTAAGTGTTCATTTTCTTTTTTTAGCTGATTTAACTCTTTCATTAATAAATCATATTTCACTTTTATTACCTCAAAATATTATAGTTTTGTATGAATCAATTATACGATAATAGGAAAGTCATTTTCAAAACATGTAACATTGAGAGGATATGCAGACTTAAAGGGAGTTAGGTTTAATTTGTTAAATTTTAGTGAAGCTCGCATAATATTCAACAAAAGTTAATAAAGAAATGCTATTATTTTCTTGCTATTACATTTCACTATATTCTCAATTCCTCTGGCATTTTTCAATCCATAAAACTCTTTCTTTAATAAATCCCCATTAAAATCCAGCTCAATTTCCCATTTTATAAAACGTCCATTAAAGTTTTTCAACATTTTAATTAAGTATTTCTCATTCGAACGAAATTCTTAACATTACACAAAGGCAAGTGTATATGATTAAAGGATAGGAGTGGTAGACAATGGCATCACACATCGATCATGACCGATTATTTAAGGAATTGCTGTCAACGTTTTTCGAAGAATTCATTCTGTTATTCTTTCCCAATGCTTATGAGGAAATTGACTTTCATGATTTCCGTTTTTTATCAGAAGAAATTGTAACCGATGTAACGGAAGGGGAAAAATATCGGCTAGATCTTTTAGTTGAAACAAAACTAAAAGGTAAGATGGATTAATCGTTATCCATGTTGAAAGCCAAGCTCAACACCAGCACAATTTTAATGAAAGAATGTTTATCTACTTCGGACGCCTCTATGAAAAATACCGCAGAAGGATCCTTCCGATTGCTATCTTCAGTCATGATTCAAAAAGACAAGAGCCTGACTCGTTTTCAATTGATTTTCCATTCTTACAAGTGGTGAACTTTCAATATTTTACGATTCATTTAAATAAGGAAAATTGGCGAAACTACCTTCGCCAAGATAACCCAGTCGCAGCGGCGCTGTTAAGTAAAATGGGTTATACTAAAAGGGAGAAAACAGAGGTAAAAGTGGAGTTTTTATTTATGCTGCTCCGCTTGAAATTGGATCCAGCAAAGCAAACCTTAATTATGGGTTTTTTTGATACCTATTTACAGTTAACAGAAGAAGAGGAACAAAAAGTTATTGAAGAGGTGAGGGAAATGAGTGCAAAAGAGGCCGATAAGGTGATGGAAATAATTAATTCATATGAAAGACGGGGAAGAGAACTTGGAAATCAAGAAGGCCTTGAGAAAGGCAGACAAGAAGGTAGGCTGGAAGGAAAACAGGAAGCAATTAAGATGGTTGCTATAAGGATGAAAGAAAAGGGTAAGCCAATTCAAGAGATTGCTGAAATAACAGGGCTGGAAATAGGAGAGATTGCGCGGCTGTAGGATGGGGGTCAGGCACCTTTTTGGGTAATCCGTTTGGACAAGCCGCTTCAGCACAGGTCTTTGACCCGATATTCTCAGTTGTCGAAAAACTGAAGTTTTAATTCATCATCGTGACTCCGTCTGACTGATGAAAACAGAAATCAGCCAAAGCTTTGCTGCCTATTATAAATTTGACTATATTCGCGAAAAAGGAAAAGAAATTGTGTCAGACACAATTGTTCCAGCCTATCAAATTTACCAGGGAGCCGAAGCCGCGTGGGTGTGACCCTTCATGCAACAAATGTTCATCTAATGTAAACAGCACCATCCACACTCATTGGAATGGTGCTGTTTCTATTTAAAGAGATAACCTCACTTGATTTTGTCACAGTTCACCGTAACGCATCTATATGTGGTTTTAACTAGCGCTATTTATGAGGAATATAGGAATAATCTCTCTTTTATACCATCCAAGACTTCATCCGGCATTTCCCTGACCTTGATATCCCCACCTAGGAAAAGCAGCCAATTGGTTATTTCGGCCATTTCTTCTTTGTTATTTACATTGATAAAAGTCTTTAGAACGGCTGTGGTTTAGTAAGGATCCGTATAGGAAATGGAAACTTTTAATGGATGATATTTTTTGAACTGGGCAATCGCTCTTGGGCCCAATTCAAGGACCAGATTGATTATATTTTCCTGCTTGTTAAGTCTTTCAAAAATCCTTTTCTCACTTAGTCTTTGCTTCGTAGTGTATGGTTCTACATTGGTGAGATTGTCGACAGGAAAAATTCGTTGCTTCTCTTCCATTAAGTCAAAGCCTTCAATCAGCCAAAAGCTTTTTTCACGATACAGGTGTAAGAGATAAATGGGTTAAGACTTTATTTATCCTCAAGAAGAAAAATGGCTGGTTCCTGGGGAGGAAAAGTTCTTTAGAATTCAATAGTTCTATGTCACCGTTTTTCAAGAGGAATTATGTAGTTTGTCGTATAAGTATATATTAAAGTTTTTGGAGGTAATGGAATGGGTGAAAATGTAGATAACGATCGTTCTTATAAAACATATACATTGATGGGTGCGGATCGGAAATTTTATAAAAGTGAAACCCCAGGTACATACGGTGGTCATCGCAAAACAAAAGTATACGGTACAATGGATTGTCCTGCGGCTTTAAGGGCTCTTGCTAAATATGGAGACTTAAAGGTAAGGGTGTTTTTTGCGGATGAGGAAACCGCGATTAAAGCTGGATTCAGGCCCTGCGCTGCATGTCTAAACCCTCAATAACTCTTATTGGAGTAGTCGAGGGCTCAAAAGTCTATATCAAAGATATGAATTTCTACGTCAAACTTAATTGAACCGCCGTATACCGAACGGTACGTGAGTCTGTCTAACAATTTTAAATTTGTTTTGAACATTTAGAAGAAAATGGATATTAATGTCGAATACATTAAGTAAAGGAGATGTTAATATGCCATTTATTCTTGGGGAAGATAGAAAACAAA
>NZ_JAMAUV010000037.1:0-32598 GCF_023714155.1 Neobacillus sp. MER 74 | reverse complement strand
CCCTTCAGGGCGTTACCCCATCATTTGATTCTTCGATATAACCCTTCAGTTCCGACAGGAACTGCCTGACCTTTACCTGAGCATTGTATGACCAATCTCAATTTAAGCCAGGAACATTTCGCACAACTAAAGCACCCGTTAGCTTAAGTACAATCCTGCACAATCCAACCAAAAATATATAAAGAGGTTACTTAAAAGTTATTAGAAAAAGGGTTCTTTTAGAAGAACCCTAAATTAGATAACTAATCTAAAATCGATAATTTTAATGACTCCAGATTATTTTTCATAACATCTAAATAATCTAAGCCCTTTTCTTGCTCTTTCTTCGTTAATCCCTCTAATGGATTTAATACTTCCGTTTTAGCACCTATTTCTTTTGCTAACGTTTCCGCCACTTTTGAAGATGTCATCTCCTCAAAATAAATAACTTCGGTATTTTTCTTCTTTGTTAGCTCTGTTAATTCGGTTAATTTTCCTAATGTTGGTTCGACATCTGGTGATAATCCTGCGATAGGAATTTGAGTCAATCCATATTGTTTTGCCAAGTATCCAAATGCAGCATGTTGTGTAACAAATTCTTTCTTCTTGGCTTTATCGATAGTTTCTTTATATAAGTGGTCCAAATCAGCAAGCTCCGCATTAAATGCCTCTGCATTTTTTTGAAACTGGTCTTTATTTTTGGGATCTGCCTGTTGCAAAGCCTTAGCAATAGTGTTTACCTCTAGCTGAGCTAGAACTGGAGAAAGCCAGACATGAGGATCTTTAGAAGAAGTATGATCCTCCCCTTCCTCGGAATCCAGTGCATCCATCAATTTAATCCCACTGGAAGCTTCAACAACCTTTAATTTAGAATCATTAATACTTTTTAATACCTTTTCAGTCCAAAGCTCAAAGTATTGGCTATTGTATATAAAAACATCGGCGTTTTGAATTTTTATCATATCCTTTGCTGTCGGCTCCCAATCATGTGGTTCTGCACCATTTGGTATTAATAGTTCCACGTTTGCTGAACTGCCAGCCACCTCTTTTGTAAAATAGTACATCGGATAAAAAGTAGTGACAATTTGCAGTTTTTTAGATTCTACACTTGTTTTTTCATTTTTCGTTGACACTGTGTTAGAACAACCACTTACCATGAATAGAAAAATAATTACTGGGATTAAAATTTTTTTCACTACATTAACCTCCAAAGTTAAGTTTAATTAGGAATTATTACGATTTAAGGAGCATAATTATTTTGTATAATTCAAGATTAATTGCAATATGTAAATCGTAATCATTACGAATTAAATCTTATAACGATTATTAATTTATGTCAATCATCAAATTTTAATGAAATGAATTAACTAGAACTGCATATCCATATGATAGGAATGATAGATTTGAGGAGGTAGAATGGTTGTGAGCTTTATAAATAAGATGGTAAAAGATAGCCTCGCTTTACTATTATTTTGTTTATTCCTTTTTCTATTTCTTTTTGCGGAGGAATTAAAAAACCTTTCTTTTTTTACTAGAATCCCTAGTACGTTTTTTAATGTCAATACCATTTTTCTTAGTATTATTTTAGAAGCAATTCCATTTATTTTACTGGGTGTATTTGTATCAGCTATTATCCAATCATTTGTTTCCGAAAATGTAATCCGAAGGGTTGTGCCCTGTAATGCCTATTTAGCCCTTATACCTGCTGCTTTACTTGGAATAATCTTTCCTATATGTGAGTGTGCCATTGTTCCTGTCGTGCACAGGTTAATAAAAAAAGGTATGCCTTCACATGTAGGCGTTGTATTTATGCTTAGTGTTCCAATCTTAAACCCTGTGGTGTATGCGTCTACTTATTTTGCATTTAAAAGCACACCTTATGTAGCTAATGCAAGGATGCTTGTAGGATTTATTAGTTCCATTATTATTGGATTAATCATTTACAGACGTTTTAAAGGGGAAAATATTCTTAAAGTGCAGAAGGAAGACCATCATCACCACCACCACCAAAGAGGAAATAAACTATTAGAAACACTCTATCATGCTAGTGATGAATTATTTAATACAGGGAAGTATTTATTCATAGGTGCATTTCTTGCCAGTTTATTTCAAGCATTCTTAGACCGAAATACTCTCTTATCAATAGGGACAAGCACAACCTTTGCACCAATGGCTATGATGGGACTAGGATACGTCCTTTCAGTATGCTCTTCAGCAGATGCTTTTGTCGCATCGTCATTTGGTTCTACTTTTACAGAAGGTTCCATCCTTGCATTTCTTGTTTTCGGTCCAATGATTGATATAAAAAACACCTTAATGTTATTCGGTTATTTTAAGAAAAAGTTTGTCTTATATCTACTATTGGTAACTCCTCTTGTCGTCTATTTTTCTGTTTATGTTTATCAGCTAATATTTTTATAAAAGGAGTGTCCAATGATGAGACCTAATAAAGTCCAGGATTTTTCTTTTCATCATCTTATCAGGGGAATCATTTTGATTGGATTTACGCTACTGATATTTAAATTACTTCTAACGAATAATATATCGCTTTTAATTGCACCAAAAATGATTCGATTTATTTATTTCACGCTCTTTATATGCCTTATTCTTGGAGTTCTTTTGATTATTAGAGGAACTTCAGGAAAGGATCATTCTTATCATTGTGATTGTGATGGGGATCATACTTATCCTTCCTCTTTCGGGAAAAGTGTGTTTCTTTATTTATTATTTATTATTCCTATAACCACAGGATTTCTTTTCTCAAACAATGTGCTGGGAAGCTCTGTTGCAATGAACAGAACAATTATTTTGGGAGCTAGCTCTCAACCGCCTAAACAAAATAAAACTACAAATTACATTCCAAAATTACCATCATCATCTATTTCCAATAAAACTACCACTTCAACTACCACACAAAGTGTACTTGATAATCAACCTGAGCCTTTAACTCAAAAAGAATATGATGCTTTAAAGAATAAAATATTAAATGCTAATTCCATTAATATAGACGATAGCCAGTATGTAAACATAATGAACATTATTCAAGATAATCTAAATGCGTTGATTGGAAAAACGATAACCACAAAAGGATTTGTGTATCGGGAAAAAGAATTTATGCAAAACCAGATTATTGTTGCTCGATTTGGAATCACATGTTGTGTTGCCGATGCCTCGGTATATGGAATGATGGCAAAAGGAGAGGTAGCTGCATTGCCGAAGGATAAATGGGTTCAAGTAACAGGAAAAATTGAGCAGACTCAATTTAATGGGGAGACAATTCCCGTTTTAAAAATTGACCAACTTTCAAAAATTAGTGCTCCGCAGCAGCCCTATGTGTTTGATTCAGGCATCAAAATTGAATAACCTTTTATTTATTAGTGAAAAAAATGATTACTCCATAAAATTAACAACAATATTAAAGGCTTTTATTTTTATCTATTCATAAAATATTCACATTTAAGTAGTAGAATCATTTTTGGGTAAACGAACCATTACCTTACACAGAGAGATCCAGCCGTAATTGTGCTGGATTTTCTATTTCTAATTATTATTGGTTTCAAATAAAACATTTACATGGAAAATCAAAACATATCAAATTAGTGATAATTTTGATATGATAGAAGATGTTTTTTTAAAGAAACCAATTGTGTTTTATCACAGGAGGAATATGCATGGATCGATTATTACAATTGAATACGATCTTTATAAGTATTATCATTGAAGCATTCCCATTTATTGTCGTTGGGGCTTTTATTGCTGCACTGATAGAAGTTTTTGTTTCTGAAAATACACTGCTTAAAATTCTGCCAAAAAATAGATATTTATCTGTTGTTGCTGCTAGTTTTATGGGAGTATTATTTCCTGGATGTGAATGTGGGATTGTTCCCATCGTTTCGAGGCTCATAACAAAGGGACTCGCCCCACATGCAGCCATTTCCTTTATGCTTTCTGGCCCAATTATCAATCCAATTGTTCTATTCGCTACATTTATTGCTTTCGGAGATAGCTGGAAGATGGTAGGGTACCGAGCAGGGTTAGCGATCGGTGTTTCTATTTTAGTTGGCCTTGTATTATCTTTTGTTATAAAGGAGAATCCATTAAAGGAAAATAATGAATTACACACTCATGACCATTCTCACCAAAATACTAAACAAAAATTAATGAGTGTTTTTAATCACACCGTTAACGAATTTTTTAGTATGGGAAAATATGTAGTGCTGGGTGCACTAATTGCATCTACTATGCAAGTTTATGTACCTACACGGATATTAACAACACTGGGCGGTACACACGTAACTGCTGTACTGGTAATGATGGCTTTAGCTTTTATCTTATCTATTTGTTCGGCAGCAGATGCTTTTGTAGCAGCATCTTTTCGTAATTTTTTTCCCCAAACTTCAGTTGTATCTTTCTTAGTGTTTGGCAATATGGTAGATATTAAAAATTTACTTATGATGTTTGGGTCTTTTAAGGCAAAATTTGCAGTTCTTTTAGTTTCATTAATTTCTTCATTTGTATTCATTGGTTCACTTCTTTTGTAAAGGATGTGGGATGATGTTTAAAGTCCTTATTTTAATACTTACTACAAACTTGTTTTTTATGCTGCATGCTACAGGAAACATTTCAAAATATATAAACATGAAATATAGCTTCTTATCTGAGAGTATGATTGTGATTTTATCCATCCTTACAGTTGGGGAAGGAATTAAATTATGGTTCTCTGGAGAAAAGAAAGAAGGACAAGATGATTGTGATTGTAGCCCTGGTCATCATGACCATGAACACTCTCATGAACACGGACATATAAAAAAGAAATCATCTGCTGGAAAAAAGTTAAAAAAGTTCTTGGCTTACACGCTTGTGCTGATTCCTGCTATTACTGGAGTGGTTTTGCCAGTAGCAACTCTCGATTCACAGCTTGTGGATGCAAAGGGGTTTTCATTTCCAACATTAGAGGACGGAAATAATCGGTACGGGACCCATCAAGTTCTAAATCCTGATATGAGTAAATTTATGAACCAAGCTGATTTTACGGATTTAGTCAGGAAAGAGTCTAAATCCTATATTCCCAAGGATACTATTACTTTAACGGATAAAGATTATTTAGTCGGATTAGAAGTCATGTATAATTTTTCTGGGGCTTTTGCAGGGAAAACTCTTACCATGAAAGGCTTTACTTACAATGGTCCAGGAGAACAACCTAACCAGCTGTTTTTACTACGATTTGGGCTCATTCATTGTGTCGCTGACTCTGGTGCCTTTGGAATGATGATTCAATTCCCGAAAAACGTTCACATTCCGAATGACCAATGGTATCAGGTAACAGGAACAATGGATACAGTTTATTATCCACAAATGAAAACTAAAATTCCTGTTTTAAAAGTAACAAGCTACAAAACCATTTCAAAACCGAAGGACCCTTATGTTTACAGAAACACTTTGAGTTTATAAGAATTACCTGTGCCCCATTATTTGACAGTTAAAAAAAAGCGCCTAAGCTCTAATAAGCGGCCCCGGTATTGAACCGGGGCCATTTTGTTTAAGCCCCTGCGAATTTAATGTAAATACAGAAAATGGATATGTATGCGGCAGATACATGGATTCTGGACAACCCTATACATTAGACGACAGAGCCTGGATAAATATTAAAGAATTTGATGCGGACCTATTGAAAAAATGCTATCTTGTATCATAAACTTGTAAAAAGGATTGTTATGGGGACATTCCCGAATTGCTGTACGCTTTACTAAACAGTGATTCTGACCCCAATTTTCAATTCAATAAATAAAGGAGTAGTTAACATGACGCTTAAAGTAATTTCGCCGAAAGCCTTTGATGAGAAACTTGAAAATAATGAACCTATCTTCCTCCTCGATGTACGTGCGGAAGAAAAATACAATGATTATCATATTACAGATCCAAATATCAAGAATCAGAATATCCCTAAGAATATCATCTTTGATCTTGAGGAAAATGGAGAAGAAGGGCTGCAATCTTTGCCCAAAAACAGTGAGATTGTTATAACATGTACAACTGGAAATTCCGCCAGAAAATGTGCAGAAATTTTATCCAAAAAAGAATACCATGTTACATTACTTGACGGCGGGATTACCGCTTGGAAAGAATACATAGACACAAAACACAAAGACAGGTAGAAAACACTAAGGAGAAGACAAACAAGGATAGGGCCAGATCCTCAATTTGCTATCGCCTAGCGCACTGAGGGTCTGGCCCTATTTTCAGATTATGAGTTCCATCAATTATTTAATATTTGCGGCAGTGTTTCGGTGAACATCTCAACATATATAGCTACTAGCATAATTATTGCGGGGATAGAAAGAATCACAAAGCTTACGTACGCAAGTTTCAGTCTGCCCTTTGATTGGTCGACCCATTTTGAAAGGTACTCAAACAGTAATGCAAGAATGACAGATCCAATAAAAAATGATACCGAAAATAGGGCTATTCCTAACGGTGCTTGTGGACCGAATAATTCACTGTTGGGATTGGGCATAAACAAAGGAATTCCATAGATAATTAATAGGAACAAACCAAATAATAAACCTTTCACCACCCAACTTTTTCTTGAACGATGAAAAAGGGAGGTGTATACAATACTGTTGGCTAAGGTGACAACAATACCGAGTGTTACGATTAACAGTGTTCCTGAGAAATGAAATCCACTCGCGAGTTGAGGAAAGAAATAAGCAATAATTCCCATAACTAATCTTAACAATATTCCATAAATAACCCCTGTAAAAAGAGCTGCAATATAACCTATTCCGAACATTTTTGCCGTTCTTGCCCATCGATTAGAACTTGTTTTCTTAACCACCTCACTGTTTACCTGTCCGTTCATGGCAATGTCTCCTTACTTAAAGAAAATGACTTACATTGTTTTTAGTATATTCAGACTGTTTTGTCCTAACAATAGGAATATTATTAAGCCATACTTAAGGCACCAATCGAATGAAGAATGTTTGATAAATGTTGTTGAGCATAAAGAATGGATCCCATCATGTAATACCAGACTTATCGTGTGATTGTCTTTCATAAGGGAGGATTAACGATGTCGGAACTCAATGTTCGTTATGGTCAATTATCGGATGTAAATAGCATGATTCAATTGGACCGAAAGCTGTATCCTCAAGATTGGCAAGTTGAGCGTGCATTTGTAGAACAATTACTTGAACGAAACAAAAGAGTGTATAAAATTGTAGCGGACAATGGAGAGTTAAAAGGCTATTGCAGTTTAATCCCCTTAGATAAAAGAATGTATGATCAATTATTGTTTGGCCAAATAGATGAATCAAGAATTTGTCATCACGCGTTAGCGTACAAGAAAGGGAGAGAAGTGTATATTTATTTTTCTTCTATGATAGTCGATATTCTTCATGAAGATAGGAAGAAATACAGCAGGGCATTAATACTGGAATTGCTGGATTGGATCGGAGATATTCAGGAAACAGGAGTCGTGATAAAGGAATTCGGTATGATCGCGATTACAGAAGCTGGGAATCGAATCTGTCAACGTTTGGGATTTAAAAAGGCAGGGGAAGTAAAAGAGCATGGTGAAACCTTCAATGTATATAAAGGAACGGTTGAAGATGTTAAGAAAGGAATAAAAGTGGCACCTGGCACTTTTCTGCATTAAAATATAACAGTACTAATGGTCAAAGGGGAAATGATCTTGAAAAAATATCAAACTTTACTTTTCGATGTAGATGATACGTTATTGGACTTTGCTGCGGCTGAAGCGCTAGCCTTGAATCTGTTGTTTGAAAGTCAGAATATCCCGCCTACAAAGGAAATGGAAGAAAATTATAAAAAAATAAATCAAAGACTGTGGAGATTGTTTGAAGAAGGAAAAATATCCCGACGCGAAGTGGTCAATACCCGTTTTTCCCTTTTATTTCAGGAATTAGGACATATGGCAGACGGTGTTTTATTAGAGAGTAATTATCGGGGCTATTTAGAAGAAGGCCACCAATTAATTAATGGAGCGTTTGAATTGGTTTCAGCACTACAGAATCATTATGAATTATATATTGTCACTAATGGTGTTTCAAAAACACAGGATAAGAGATTGCGTGATTCCGGTCTTCACCCATTATTTAAGGAGATCTTTGTCTCAGAAGATACAGGTTTCCAAAAACCAATGAAGGAATTTTTTAATTATGTGTTTGATCGAATTCCTAATTTTTCACCAGAACAAGCTTTAATCATCGGTGACTCACTAAGCTCTGATATTAAAGGCGGACAGCTTGCTGGAATTGATACTTGTTGGTTCAACCCGGAGGCCAAACAAAACAACACGGGTATTCTTCCTACCTATGAAATCCATGATTTGAATGAGTTGTATACAATATTAAATTTGGAACAAAGATAATGGATTAAATCAAATAGCCGTCATGTGACTCTTCACATGACGGACTTTTTTTATTTATTATGGGGTGAACTGTTGAGGCCAGAGGACTCCTCAACTTCATCAATTGCTTTTTCGACTGTATCCATTTTTTTGTTATTCGTCTGAAACATATCTTTTGATACGATGTTAAGCTTATTAACAAAGCGATTAAACCCAAAACCTACAAAGAACGCAATGCTAATCGGTGCATAAGGGGTATCTTGATAATCCGTAAATTGAATCAAGAGTATACCGCTTTGGATAATTGTGACAGCCACGACTGAGGTACCGGTAGCAAAGATCGGATAAAAAATATACATAATCCATTTTCGATAATCGTGTAATTCGTCTTCCATATAATGAGTACAGAACATATATAGATGCCTAAGGGAGCCGCCAATGGCTCCAGCGAAAAAGTAATACAAGAAGATTTTGATATCAGTAATGAATGGAAGAAAATTTTCCAGTGCACCGGTCCCCAACATGCCGACCGCAAGGAAACTGCCAAAAAACAGAAGGGACAGATATGTTAAAATAACTGCTTTTAACCATCTCTTCATTCGTGACACCTCCACTTGCTGCCATCCTATGTAACTGTTGTTTAAAATGTCACTGTACACTTTGATATGCAAATCGTCTTATTTCTTTCTACTTGTGCGATCGGTGCAGTGATGCATTAAGAACTGCTTGTTAGAAAATTCAACAAATTTGATGTCGAAATATATTCACTATATTATAATAACGAATATTAGAAATGAGAGTTTCTAAATTTCCTTTGGAAGAGGGTATAGAAGAAAATGAAAATAAAAATCGCAATAGATACGGATATTCCTGTTGTTTACAAACTTATGTTAGAAGCGTTTGAAGAATATCGAACCCTTGATGTTCCTTCAAGTGCATTAAATGAATCATTAGAAACATTACAAGAATCTTTTAAGAATAATTCCGAGAAAGCTTTACTATGCTCGATAAATGGAGTTCCAGTTGGCTCCTGTAGATTTACACTGAAAGAGGATGCTTTATATTTTTCTCGGGTATCAGTTACACCAACAGCAAGAGGTAAAGGAATTGCAAAAGCTATGTTAGTGTGGCTCGAAAAATATGCTTACGACAATCTAATTGGGAAAATGGAATGTCGTGTCCGTGTGTCATTGCCCAAAAATATTAGTTTGTATAATTCCTTGGGCTATATTATATCTAAAGAGGAAGTTGTGACAAACCCAAATGGCATTTTAGTGAACACGGTTGTAATGGAAAAAACTTTGATGAACAATGTACCTCTATAATTTATATCGCTTTTGTCATGCAATGTTCGCTTCGGCGGTCATATTTTCATTGTATAAAGGGGCAGAATAGCTAAATAAAGGAGGAGTTATATTAAGTTAAATAATTCCCTTGGGAAAAAGAGGTATTAAAATGACAATGAAAAATCAGTGGTTACTTAATATTGTAATGATATTACTCTCGTGGCTTACCTGCCTTTGTTAGGATGGCGGACTTTTAGGAGATTTCTTCCAGCATCAATCCTTGCGGTTCTAATATGTAGTTTGGATGCCCTAATTGGAAAAAAACGCAAATGGTGGTCTTTTTATAATAAACCACAGTCCTTTATTCAAGGTGAACTTCCTTTTATTATAGGTCCAATGTTGGCGACGTCTTTATGGATATTAAAATGGGGATACGGAAATTTTAAAAGGTTTATTATGTTAAATGCAATTGCCGAAGTAATCTTTGTTTCTCCAATTACAAGGGTATTTACAAAATTAAAACTATATAGAGTAGTACAAATAAACGAATTTAAATTCTTTCTATATTTCTTTTACAAGGCTTTTCTCTTATATGGATTTCAATACCTTTTTGAAAAATACAAAAAAACTAATGATTAGTTAAATAACGGGTCCGACTCTTCAAGATGGAGATTGCCTTTTATTGTTCCACGAGAAAGATTGTGAAAAATTACACTTAAAAAACCGATGGTTGAAATCAAATGATTATTTGATGGACAGACTTAATGGTGAAGTAATAGCCATTCAACGTATTGTTGAAAAATTGAAACAAGAAAATAAGTAAACGAAATAATGAATAAAGGGATGATACATATAACAGGTTTAATATGTATTACCCCTATTGAAGGTGAAAGGATTTAAAATATGATTTCATTTATTTTAACTTTAAAAAGACTTTTATCAGCCCTTAGAAAATTAGCAAAAGACTCATTATTTCGTACATTAATAGGGACATTAGCCGTTATTTTATTATCCGGAACGATTTTCTACTATCAAACTGAAGGATGGGCTTTGCTTGATTCTCTATATTTTGCCTTTATTAGCCTATTGCCGACTAGTATGGAAACAGGACTGATTCCAGAGGCAACGTTAAGTAAATGGTTTACCATGATTTATTTAGTCGTTGGTATGGGTGTGATGCTAATGATTCTAATTCGTGTTGGTTTAGCGGTCGTCAACTTTGAGGTATCAGAAGAAAAAAATAATGAACTGCAAAAACTTATAAAAAAGCAAAAGACATCTAAACAAAAAAAATAATCATTTTTGAATTAACAAAGCAGGTACTTCAGGAAGGAATTCCAGTAACGAATACTAGCCCTTACTGTACAACCAAAGCAAGTGCTTTTTTTAGCATGAGGTTTAACTTGAAGTGGAGGAAAATACTATTATCATCATGATTGTTAACACAAAATAACCTTATAAGTAAAACCTTAATGTAACAGAATGGATCTTTTGTTACATTGGATTACTATATCAGACTGTCTAATTAATACTTTTGTGAATTATTGCTTGTTGTATCACAAGAATACAAGCAAAAAGGACAACATGTCTATATAATATAGTATTTTAAAAGAAGGAGATGCTTATGGTTGAGTAATAGTAAAAAAAGATCTGATTCAAAAAATTGTCCAAATTGCGAGAAGAATCCATGTTGTTGTCCAATCGGAAATACTAATCAGAATACTTTTAACCCGACAATTAACGTCAATCCTGTAATTAATATTTCATCTACACCAGTTAACGGTGAACAGGGATTGCTTACAGAATTTGATGGAAGTGTATTGCCGGGAGGTGATTTCGAACCTATTAGATTGACACCTATTACAATAGGGACAGCCACTTTGCATATAGATGATCCAAGTGATCGCGTTTTGTTACATGCAACTATTCAATCCTTAAATCGTAATAGATTTACTATATTAATCCAATTTTCTGTCTTCCGCAATGGAACTGAAATATATAGCACGACCGATAATATCCCTCCATTTGTAGAATTTATGTCAGCTACAACAACTGGTTTTTCATTTTTAGATAAAGCACCTTTAGCTGAGGCCTCTCCCTCTGGGTCAGTCCTATATGAACTTAAAACGAATAGCTTACAAAGTGAAGCATCTTTCACTGTCGGCGGTACCAAGGATACAGACTTTATCGTTTTTACTGCTTCTAAAATCAAAGCCAACAATTCAACCAACATTTAACTTAATTGTTCCAACGTTTAAGTTAAAATAACGCGATTGCTACGGTGCAGTCGTTTTTTTCGTGTTCATTATTCTACTAGATGGTTTTTATTCAATTAAAGGAAGACCATTTATTATAGGGGGGAATGTAACATATTTGAGGGTGCTTTAATGAAAAAGAGTTAGCCTAGTTAGCCCACTTCTAACACATGAACATTCGTATCATTATTAGATAGTATTTCCATGTTGAGTAAATCAATTAAAAATAATGTTAAAATTATAAAGCCCCTTTTCCTATAAGGAATTGAGGTTGATATTATTTAGGAGTTGTGTATTTTTTTTGAGTCCATAAAAAAACGTTGGTTATAAATTTTGCTACTAATAATACAAAAATATAGCCAATTAAAAGATGTACATAGTTTGTATTTCCATACATTCTAAATAACCCTAGTTCAACTAGTATCGGTTTTATAGCAAATGCAAAAATTATTGCTGTAATAAAGGAATATATGTAGTAATTTTTTTTATTATTTAATGTCCATTGATAAACAAGCATAAAAGAAACTGGGACTAGACTTGAATCTATAGCTAAACCAGGCAGATGAGGAATTAATGGAATTGGATAATTCCAGAACCCAGCATGCTTTCCGAATAAGTCCACATAAGCAAATATTATATGAATACTATAACCAAAAAAGCCAATTAAAAAAATTTTACTTTTATCAATTTTAAAAAAAAGTATGATAAGTGGACCAATCAGGAATGCTACCAAAATCCAGTATTCAACAGAAGCATACAGTTCATATTCTTTCCAATAATCAATTAAATCGTTTGTGGACCTTTTCCCCATTTTTACAATTTCATCAAATTTATCAATACGGGTATTTTCCAAATTTTCCACCCTTTATAATTTACATTATTTGTGAAAATATTTTCCGCCAGATTATAAATTTTATTCATAAATTACTCTTATTCTAAATTATTTTTAGGTTTTAAAACCTTGCTACAGAGGCTTCCTATGGTATCTGTTAACGCATTTGCTTCTTCCACTAATGGGTGCATTACTGGAACAATGGTAATGCATGCTTTTCTTTTTGAAGTAACGGGGCAGTTTAATAATATATCTTCCATTTGTTTAATTGTGTACCTGCTCATGTTATAATTAGTAACTTAGGATAATTACGACTTTTACTCATAATTTGAACGGATGCCAAGAAAAGCCTCCGACTAGCGATAAAATATGGGGGTGTAAGAGAATGAATAAACGATGGACGATTGGTAAAATTAAAGAATTTGTTGAGAACAATTCGGAAAGTAAGTTGCTAACGACGGAATATCACGGTTTTTCTCAAAAGTTACTGTTTAAATGTGAATGTGGTAGCAACTTTGAAAAAACATTTACGAAATTTAAAAATAATAACCAACGTAAATGTGACGTGTGCCAACCGCAAAAAGCGTCACGCTAAACGTATATAACGGGTGCGTTGATCCAATTAGGATTAACGCATTTTTTATTGAACTTCTTATTGAACAAACGGGGCAGGTTAACACAACAAGTGCTTCCTTTTTAGGAGTAGTTGCAGGATTAATTATCTTTTGTGTGGAATGTTTAAACTAATACATAGCACATCTGAAAAGGAGTGGGAGAAACTATGAAAACACGAATAACGGAAATTTTTGGAATTAAATATCCAATAGTACAAGGGGGACTTGCCTACCTTGCTTTTGCTGAACTGGCGGCTGCAGTCTCGAATGCAGGAGGACTCGGACAGATTACTGCTGCAACACTAGGCTCAGCTGAAAAACTTCGTGAGGAAATTCTTAAAGTACGCTCACTTACCGATAAGCCATTCGCCGTAAACTTTGCTATTGCAAGGCACGATGGGCAATATAAGGAATTGCTTGAGGTTGCTATTGAAGAGAAGGTACCTGCAATTTCTATAACAGGAGCTAATCCCCAACCTATTTTTGAACGTATAAAAGGAGAAAATATTAGAACGCTTGTCCTTGTTGCAGGTGTTAGACAGGCACAAAAAGCAGAACAACTCGGTGCTGATGCTGTAATGGCAGTTGGACAAGAAGGCGGTGGACATTTAGGACGAGACGATATTGGTACAATGGTACTTATTCCTCGTGTAGTCGATTCCGTATCGATTCCAGTGTTAGCGAGCGGTGGGATTGGCGACGGACGAGGATTATTGGCAGCTTTTGCACTTGGGGCAGAAGGAATTGAAATGGGTACTCGCTTTATTGCTACTCAAGAATGCGTTCACGCAAACGAGAAATATAAGCAGGCAATTGTTAATGCGAAAGAGTCGGATACAGTAATTATAAAAAGAACAATAGGTTCACCAGGACGTGTCTTGAAAAGTGAATTTACTCTGGATATTATCGAACGTGAAAAAGACGGAGCAACCTATGAAGACCTGCAAGATATAATTAGCGGAAAGGCTAATTGCAGGTATATCTATGATGGAAATGAAGCAGAAGGATTCGGATGGGCTGGACAGGTCATCGGTCTTATAGACAATGTTCCTACGGTTCAGGAGTTATTTGATGAAATGATTCTTACAGCAGAAAAAGGATTGAGTCGTATAGGTAATATTATCGGAGAACGAGCCCATCGATAATCTTTTACTATATTTATGGGATATTATCTAAATCGTTAATGGTTGCTACGGCAACCATTTTTTATTATGAAATTAAAGTTTGTGAAATAATGTACCTAAGCTAATGGGTGCAAGAGTTAAACAAGAGGTTGCTGTAGCAGCGTCTTTTTTTCTTATTGAACTTATGAAACAGGATAGTTAAATAAGGTATTTACAATAGCAAAGATGAATTATATAAATCCCCAAAAAAGTATTCTTTTCTATTGATTTTAGAGGATTTTGAGTATTTTTTTAACTTGATGTGCATTTGATGCTACCTTAATATAAACAAGTGCAAAAGTTTTTAAATAAGAGGTGTAATTATGAAGTTTGATGAGTTTACAGTTGGACAGGTGTTTGTAACTAAGTCCTTCAAAATGACAAAAGCGGATATTATGAGATTTGCAAGAGAATTTGATCCTCAATATATGCATTTAGATGAGGAAAAAGCAAAGCAGGGGAGATTTGATGGAATCATCGCTTCCGGACTACATACATTAAGCATTTCAGTAAGGCTTTGGATTGAACAAGGTATCTATGGTGATGATATCATCGCTGGAACAGGGATGAATAATATGAAATTTATAAAACCGGTGTATCCTGGTGATGAATTGTATATCATCGCCGAGGTTATCGATAAGAAAGCGACGAAGAATGAATCGGGAATCATTACTGTATTGTTATCTACTTACAACGATAAAGAAGATAAAGTATTAGAAGTACACCTGTCGGGATTGATTAAGCGATGATGTGTTGTAATTGAAAATAAGTGAAATAATCTACACAAGTCAATCGGCCGATAAGTAAGCCGGACTATAGTTTATATGCTTTTAAAGTTTGCGGCGAAAAGCCTTCAATACGTTTATCAGATTCATACGTTTCCCATGCTTGAGATAATAACAAGTTCATCTCTAAAAAAAAGTAAAAAATTCTTGCAGCATATTTAGGCATAATAATTTTTATTAAGTTTTGGATAACTCCAGAAAAAATGAAAAAAATACGAAAAAAGAAGAGTGGAGGGTTTACAATGTCTTTTTGTACTAATGAAGAGGGTAAGTTTGAAATCGATACCAATATTAATTTCCGTGAATCCATACCAAACGTGGATAAAAATTTAAATGGAGATTTTTTGACCGATGAAGCCTTCACTGTTTTTTACGATGAAAAAACAGGAGAAATCATTCCCGTGGAATATTTAAACCGTCATAGTGGATTTACCGAAGACGGTAGAACCTTAATGATCATTGATGGAATGGTATATAGTAGAAGATGAATCCCGATTCTGGAGGATTAAGATCTGGCCAAGAAAAAATTATCCATTAAAATTGATACATGACAAAAAAACAATTTTAGCGTGGATGATTCGGATTATATTTGGGCTGTGGTGGATGTTTGATTTTCCTGTTCCTGTACTTAATTTACATTTCATTTTGCTTGGAACTTCTTCATAAACCAGTCATCATCATAACCCGACAGCAAGTCTGCCGGGTTATTTTTAGATGAAAAAGAGGGATTTTTATAAATTTTGCCCGAACGTAGATCCGAACTTGCCCTTGCTCATAGCTGTTCTCCTGGTCCCCGTATCTTAAAGATTTAAGTATATAAAAAAAACCTATAGATGAAACACTCTTTTTCAAGTGTCTTATCTATAGGTACCATATTAAAAGCTAGACTTTCGAATTACACTTGGCCATTAGGAACGAACCTTCCCTCTCAGCCATTTAATCAGGCTCAAGATGATAAAACCAATCATGATATACGAATACCATTGAATAGCGTGGGTAAGACCAATCCATTCTCCAATATATCCAAGTGTCACCATAGGAATACTGATGCCTAAGTAGGTTACTACGAAAAATAATGATGTCAAATTAGTCCGCATTTCATTTGTGGAAACTTGGTTCAGATAAGCTAAGCTGCCGGCATAGCTAGGACCGTTCCCTAAACCAATCAAGACCGTTGTTAATATAAGGAAGAATAATGACTTTGTAAATAAGGTAACAACGAGAAAGATTAGCCCAATAATTAATAAAATATAGCCTATGATGATTGACCGAAAGGCAGACTGTTTTCTCAACATGATCTGATGTAAGGTGGACACGCCTAAGACTAAAGCGACCATCGTCCCGGATAAGCTTAAACTCGCATGACTAGTAAAAAGTCCAAGGTATGTGGGCATCACCGATAACATTAAACTCATAATTCCCCAAGATAGAAAAGAAGTGGAGGATGCCATTAGAAAAGGCCATCGAAATTCTTTCGTCACCGAGGGGAGTCGAAGAGAAGCTGCTCGGTTTGTAGGAACATTTTTTTCTAACATGAACTTTAATCCTACCATTCCAGTTGCAGCAAGTAAAATGTGTATAAGATAAGAAAATTGTAAAGGATAGGGAGCATATTCTCCAAGAAAACCAGAAATAAGTGGCCCCAAGGCATTTCCGAGCGTACCTGCTATAGCAGCAACAAATGCACTTTTCATTTTGTCTTGAAAAGGATGAAGCTCTGTCATATATGACACAGCAATTCCGTTCAGAATTCCTACGGATAACCCTTGGAAAATGCGAGCTAATATTAGTCCATTGACTCCGTCTGATACAGCAAAGCCAATGGACCCAAAGATAGAAAGCGTGACCCCAGCAAATAGCACTTTTTTTCTTCCCCACTGTTCAGAAAGCTGTGCAACCGTGATGATGGTCGGAATCACAATTAATGCATAAAGTGCATAGATAAAAGTCATGGTCCCGGAAGTAAAATTCCATTTTTCTTTATACAAAGAATAAAGAGGAGCAGGCAAGTTCGTACCAAGAAGGGTCATACACAAACAAAAGGCTACTAACCAAAATGAATACCGTCTTTGCTTAGCTATATCTACTTTTACTACTTGTGATAATGCTCTAAGTTGATCTATAAGCGAATCAAATGAATCCTCACTACCCGTTGCGGCCATATTTATTTGCGTTAAATTGGTTTTCTTGTATTTTCCCGCTTTGATTTTTTCAATATTATATCCTCTATGAACAAAAAGGTCGGATAATTGAGCCAAGACCCCCGGATGGTTCTTTACTAGAATCGATATTGTATGAATCAAATGTCACTCAACCCTTTCTCAATTGTTTTTCTATTATTATAGATGTTATTTAACTAACTACTATAAAAAAATCAAAGAAAATACGGTCCTTCATTCGAACCGTTTTCCTGTAACTACGTAATACAAATCTGGATCGTTTCTCCAATATGATTTGACTTTATCCGTTCCTATTTGTTTTGTTAACTCACCATAGGCAATATCATGCCGGATATATTCGATTGCCACCAAAACTAGTGCAGGATCTTTTGTTTTGACTGCCCAAGCAGCAGTATTCGGGGCAAAATTAGCTATTAACACTTCTTCCATGTCGCGAGCCACAATCGTTAGTCGCCCACCCATCCGTTTTTCTGCTATTTTCGGAGCCATAAAATCATGGTGGTATGTAACCCCTAGTTTAGTTTCTGGTTCTGAAAAAAGCATAGAAAACACCTTTATTCCCTCATTAGTTCGTTTTTCTATTTCTTCCTTGATGAAAGAGGCTTGTGGATTCCAAATGGACAGCCAGATTTCATGGTGTGCCTTTTCAATCATGTTCACAATCTCAGCCATTACGTGTTCATCGCTATTCACACGCCAAATAACATCGGTTTCCCTTTCATTTTCCAGCGTTTTTAAATTCTTTTCTAAAAAGTCAAAGGAATCTTCAAAACTTTTACGTAATCGCCGAATTAGCTCTTCGGCAGGAAGAGGAACATACTTTACAGGTTCTGAAGGAACGGTATAAATGGCACCTTTATCCAGTAACTTCCCTAACACCTCATAGATCATCGAACGAGGCACACCAGATCTCTTGCTAACCTCATATCCTGTGACAGGTGAATTTATTAGCAGATTAATATAAGCTTTGCACTCATATTGGGAAAAACCTAATTTCTGAAGCTCTTTAACAATTTCCTCCATATATGACCTTCCTTATGTAGTAGTTAGTATTATACTTACTATATTATGTGTTAGTAGAGATGTCAATTTAAGTGGGAAGAAAGGGACAGATTAATTTTCCTACTTAATTTAATTAAGAGAAAGGGTGGGAATATGCAGGGCAGTTTAGTGTAAAAAGAACGTTTGATAACTAAATAAAAAGAGCCGATAAAGTATCAACTCTTAACATCCCGTGCAAATGGAGGGGCATCAATACCATCTTCCAGTGCGAGACGTGCAGCTTTTACCTGGAATCTAATTAAAAGCAGTTGCTCTGTGATGTCAGGATCAGCACTTAAAAGTATAGCTGTGTGAATATATCTGATAGCATCGTTGGTTTTATCTAATGCCAGCAATGCTCGGTTGTCTGATAGTTTAATTCTTATGGGATCATTAGGATAGATAGGGTTAGGTGGAAGGATAGGATCAGTTGGCCATTGTATATTTAAAGGGGGAGCATCAATAGTATTAAAAGCATCTGACAGATTATCGATGGCATCTTGATATAAAACTGGTTTGATTGGATTGGGTGGTAAACCAAAACCTTCAAGTTGTTGAATGATAAGTTTTGCACTATTAGCAAATCGAATGGCTTGTACTGTTAAAGCCAAGACAATTCTTAGTGTTGCAACTAAGTTTGTTGACATTATTTTCACTCATTTCTAATGAAGTCATAATAGTTTATGCAATCCAGACAAGACTGTAAAGGATGTAGTGTACATTTGTGTAGAATTGCGAATAAAAATTTGATTCCATATTGAGTTTTTAACTTAGTTTAAGAATTAAAACTAAAAATACATAACACTTTTACAATTTTGAGGTAGTTTTTTCCTTTAATAAAAATCAAATGAAAGGTGATGATATAGAGGTATTAAAATTAAAAGGAGAGGTTCTTATGACTCAAATTGATGTAAATCAACTAAATCAAGCAAAAGCAAATGTAACACTTACCCAGGAATTATTAACAAAAGCAATTGAAAAGGCAAACTCCGATCCTACACTCTCCCAGGAAGCGATTAAACAGGCATCAAACGAGATTTCGTCTGCTCTAACTGCCGTAACACAGGTACAAAAGTCATCTCAAGCCCAATCGACAGAGTGATTAAATCGTTTTTACCTGATATATCTGAATAATCCCTATGACAATATCTGGGGATATTATTATGGGCAATAATTGCCGGTTGTTCTTGGACTAACGATGCAGTTTAGTTAAAGAAGAAATGATCTTTTATATCGCTCTATTGCAATTTAATTTCATTTTTTTCATAGGTGCTATTGTAAAACCACTTATGAAAAAAAGGTAGGTTTATTAAAATTCACTTAAATTTACCGTACATGATTTAGAACGAATGTGTATACAGAACTGGTATGCAGTATAATGCTTTTGGTGCTTATGTTTAAGAAGGGATCGCTACGGTGGCCCCTTCTTCTTATTGTACTAACGGAGAGGTTAGTTCAACAAAGGAATTTTTGATAAAATTTACTAAGGAGGATGTATTGGGGGGGATATTTATGATATTGGTAAGTTCTTGCTTAGCGGGGCTGAAGGTGAGATTTAACAGTACACACAGTTTAAATAATGGAATAGTTAAACTAGGAATATAGCCCATCCTGTGGCAGTTCCATGATTTATAATGGTGAATTCATTGGTAAAAAACTTGAGGGGATGGGGGTTACTTCTGCTTTATTAAAAAGAAATGGACTAAAGGTAATTTCTGAAGAAAAATTTGCTGAAACCTTTCTTTAACTAAAATTAGCATAGATTGTTTGTGGACAATTACATAAATAAAAAATGTTACTTCTATTTTCAAAATAAAGTTTGTGAAACAATGAGGTTTATTATTTATTCAGTTTCAAACAGAAAAATTTGCCTTCGCATTTTCAGATTCAGTAGAAGGATTGTCTGAGGAACATGCATTTTGGAAGCCAAACGAAGAAAGTAATAGTATTGCTGAAATTGTGCAGCATCTACTATATTGGAATCAAACTGGCAAACGAGGTACCAAAAATCTCACGTTGATGCTGTGCAACCCATAGGAAATAATAATAACAGCTTTATTATTCCTGAAAATCATACGTTTGCTAACTTAAAAGAACAACTATTACCGGAAGTTGCAACAAAGCTGGAAAGTAGATGCAGAATCAGATGAATAAATAAAAGGTGCACTAGCACCTACTTGAACTTAAGTAGTTGTAACTGTTTAGGTTTAGTTAAGTACATTTGATACCCATAAAGAACAATCGAATAAAAAATATAGGTGAAAAAGATGTGAATCGGTCTGAAATTAACCAATTTAAATAACTTTAACTTCTGAAAAATTGTACATAAGGGAAATGCAAGTAAGTAGTTCATAATCATATTCAACAGAAAATATGGTCCAAAACGTCCATAGGTCAAATGGAAAATCCATAAAGTACCAGAAAAGAAAGGTCCTAAAATTAGACTTAAATCAGTAAAAATCTTTTCCTTTATACCACCTTTCTCCACGATCCATAGCTTAAATGGGAGAGAAAATAAACTTGTTAATAGGATTAAACTTACTGCCAAATTTGAAACTGGCAGGTATTTTCTAAAAGACTTTTTCGGCAAGAAAACAAGTGATAACCATGAAATAGTGAGTAATCCAACTCGAACAAGATTAATCATTAACTAACACGCCCTTACTAATATGTTTATAGATATTATTGTGTAACAAATAAATGAAAAATACTATCGATAATTGAATTTATCGAGAGGAAAGAAGAAATTTAGCTAACGGAGCAGGATAGTGGATTAAAAAGGCACTAAATATTATTTACAAATTTTATAATATCTTGTTATTATTATTTATGGGTTTAACCCCTACTATATAAACATGGAGTTATTACAATGATTATTCAATTCATTCGTTATAGATAAAAAAAGGTATAGACTACTTTGAAATCCAAGTCATATTTTTTTGAACATATGATGAGGGTTTATTTGTCTATGCCTTTTTCATTTATCTTAATACGAATGAATGAGGTGTCTTCTTTGTTACAAGAAAACAAAAGAATAATGAGTGTAAACTATATAAGCAATTATGAATCTATGTTTGCTTGCCCTATTTGCCATAAGTCTATGAAGGTTCTGGAGTCAAAAAGTTTAATTTGTTCAAACTATCATACGTTTGATTTTGCCAAGCAAGGTTATATTAACTTTACTTCTCACTTGGTAAAAACAAAATACGGCAAGGAACTTTTTGAAGCACGAAGAAAACTTATTACCGATGGTGACTTTTATGAACCGTTAAGCCAGGCAATTACAAAAATTATAAATGAACAATTTGTTAAGACTAATGAAACAATATCTATACTTGATACGGGGTGTGGTGAGGGTTCACATCTTTCAAATATTTGCGATATTATTAATTCCGACTTTTTTAAAGGTGTAGTAGGAATAGGAATAGATCTTTCTAAAGAAGGTATCATGGATGCTTCTAAGAACTACACGAATAAAATTTGGGTTGTGTCTGACCTTGCAAACACGCCATTTAAGAGTAAACAGTTCGATGTTATTCTTAATATCTTATCTCCTTCAAATTATGCTGAATTCAATAGATTGATGAAATCAGATGGTGTAGTCATTAAAGTGGTGCCTCAAAGTGGTTATTTAAAAAAGTTAAGGGAACATCTTTTTACTAAACCTGAAAAACAAAATTATACTAATGTTGATACTATAGAGAAATTTAATAAGAGTTTTCAGTTTGTTGATACTTTAAGGTTAAGTTATACAAGGAGCCTCAACAAATCATTAATTGAGTGGTTAGTTCAGATGACTCCTTTAACTTGGACAGCAACTAAGGAACGAGTAGAATCTTTTTTAAATAAAGATTCTGCTCAAATAACTGTTGATTTGGAGATTTTAATCGGTAAACAAACTATTTAAATAATAGAACAGACATGAAGGTAGCCTCATTTTGAGGCTACCTTCATGTTTGTTGTTAAAGAAATAGTAGCAACTAATTTTTGAAAGTCAGATTGACCGTTCCTTGGTTATACAGGAACGGTCTTTTTCACTTGGAGTATAAAGAACCTTCACTCACTAACTAACTTTCTCTTTTACTAAGCACCCCACAACCAAGAAACCCCTATTTTAAAACTACAATAACGACCTTTTAGGTAATAGAATCCTCAGCACTACCATCTTGCACTTTTTGTAAAATATGTGAATACATAGGTATATTACCGGTTTCGAAATTGGACAAGAAGGAATAGACTATAGTGATTTAAATGGATAGGAGGTGTTTCATTTGTCTAGAAAATATCGTGTGATAACTTTTGATGGTGGTGGGGTCCGAGGAGCTTTAAGCAGCCAACTTCTAACAAGACTGACCAGTGACAAAAAATTTCCCGAATTGATTAAAAAAACAGATTTGCTTGTCGGAACCTCTGTTGGGTCGATCATTGCCCTAGGGTTGGCAAGCGGAAGATCACCGCAAGAAATTAATACTTCATTCAATGTAGATACGGTCGGGGAAATTTTTAGCAATCCACAACCTGGTGGACCTCTCACCACTACAAAATATAACAATGAAGGATTAATCAATGTATTAAGTTCTTTCTTTCCCACGAATCTCCGTTTAAAAGATTTGCATAAACGAGTCGTCGTTCCAGCGTTTGCTTTATTCAACAGTGAATTAGGGCATTGGACCCCTGTGTTCTTTAACAATTTTCCTGGTTCTCCGTTTTTGGAACATAAGGTAATCGATGTCGCGGTGGCCAGCAGCGCTTTTCCAGGTTTTTTTCCTGCGTTCCAACAATTTATTGATGGAGCTATGGTCGCCAGTAATCCAAGCACTGTAGGAATTTCCTTTGCCGTACAAAAAGGCAAACAAGAACTCGACAAAATTGCGCTTTTATCGATCGGCACCGGATTCTTCCCATACAGTATTCAAAAGGACACCAGTGAATGGGGATTTCTCAGTAGCAATAATCAAGCTATTGGTACCGCACCAAACTGGGGATTTATCCCTCCGAATCTACTAGAACCGCATGAACCGGCAGTTCCTCTTTTAACGATCACCGTTGAAGGGACGGAAGAAGCGGATGCATTTTTGAGCTCTCAATTGCTCGGCAAAGGGTTTTTCCGCCTCGATCCACAGATTCCCACTCCCTTTCAGCAAGATGATGTTCAAGCAATCCCTGTACTCAGAACTATCGCAAACAATACGAATTTATCGGAGGTCAGCAGATTTATCCGTAAATATTGGGACTTTTGCTAAATGCGTCAGGAGTCAAGGTCGTGTCGAGTTTGCCTCCTTGTCGACCCAATGGGATGAGCAATAAGGTATTTTAAGCAGACAAGCTTACAAAAAGGAGTTACATGAGTATTTTATTTCAATCATGTAGCTTCATTTTTCTTTGATTTCGCATTTTGAGTAAAATAATGCAACCATCTCTTTTCTTTAACTACCATGAAAATAAACTTCTGTAATTTAGTGAAAAAGGCAATTCTTAATAAGACGAAACTCATTCATGGATGGCTAACGGGCCAGGTTAGGTGAAAAAACATACAGAGGTGTAAAGGATTAAAGGAAATAATGTAGAATTACATATTTTTTAGACATTTCATTTAGTTAACGAAAAAATTAATAGAGACGTAGAGGAGGAATAGGAGATGGATTTGAAATATCCAATTGGAAAATTTCAATTTAATGGTGTGATAACTGACAGCGTTACAAAGGATTGGATAAATGATATTGAAAATTTACCTAGATTATTACGAGATGCTGTAAAAGACTTAAATAATGAACAGCTTGATACACCTTATCGTACAGAAGGGTGGACTGTTCGACAAGTAATACATCACCTTGCAGATAGTCATATGAATGCATACGTTCGCTTTAAATTGGCTCTTACAGAAGAAATTCCCGTAATTAAGCCATATGACGAAACTAATTGGGCGGAACTTTCTGATTATAAATTACCTATTGATATTTCACTATCTCTCCTTGAAGCATTGCATAAACGCTGGACAAACCTTTTACGTAGTCTAAGTCCAACTGATATGAAAAAGACATTTATCCACCCAGATTCTGGTAAGGTTTATGTTGGTAAAAATATAGGAATCTACGCTTGGCATGGGCGTCATCATCTTGGACATATTACTTCTTTGCGTAAGCGTAAGGGCTGGTAATGGAATTTGTGAACAACTAACAGTGCTTGTGCAAACCAAAGAGTTAAGGTGGCAGCTCTTTGTTCTTGTTCCTGCGAATATGGATATGAAAAAATAGGTTAAAATGCAGTATAGAATAGTAGCTTGTAACAACAAGGAGTGGAGATTATGAAATTACTACTTACGTCTGGAGGCATCAATAACAAAAGCATACACGACGCGCTGGTTGACATGCTGGGCAAGCCAATCGCCGAATCCAATGCCCTGTGCATCCCCACAGCGATGTACGGACACCCCTGGGTCGGCCCTGGCGTCCAAGCCTGGAAGTTCATCAGCGGGAAAGAAGAGAACCCTATGATAAACCTGGGCTGGAAGTCCGTCGGCGTGTTGGAGCTCACAGCACTGCCAAGCATTGACCAAGACCGCTGGGTGCCGCTGGTCCGGGAGACGGACGTCCTGCTAGTGTCGGGCGGCGACGCCCTCTACCTGTGCCATTGGATGCGGCAATCAGGGCTGGCAGACCTCTTGCCGTCGCTGCACGCAGTCTATGTGGGAATGAGTGCTGGGAGCATGGTGATGGCACCTAAGATCGGGGACTTCTTCGTTGGCTGGACTCCACCAAACGGGGGGGATGAAACGCTGGGACTTGTTGATTTTGCCATGTTCCCGCATTTGGATCACGAGATGCTGCCGTATAATACGATGGTTAATGCAGAGAAATGGGCCGCCGGGATGCAGGGGGCTGCGTATGCAATGGATGATCAAACCGCCATCAAAGTGATCGACGGAGAGGTCGAAGTTGTCTCTGGAGGGCATTGGAAACTGTTTTCGCACTGAAATTATTCCTCCGCTAAACAGATCAAAAAACGTAGGTGAGATTCTTATGCTTACAGGAGGGTTGTGGACGAAAACAGAACTAAAAGAGAGGCAGACATTGCCTAGAGAGCTGCTTCTTCTTTTAGTTTTTTATCTACGTGGTGAAAATGGGAACGGTTTGTTAGCTAAATGGGAAAGATTTTTTTATAAAAATGTCATTAATCCTCTAAAGAAAGTGAACTAATACCACTTAAATGAACTGTCCTCTTGGTACAGTTCTTTTTTATATTAGGCAACATTCAATTGAAATTCCTGAATAAGCTAAAGGAGCAGTATAGCGGAAAAAGGAAAACTAATATGAAACAAAGATACCCTTAATGCGTATGTATTGGTAGGCGGTTAAAAAGGGGGCATTTTATTGTTTCAGTTTTTTCTAATTGTGGGGATAGTAGGTATTATTATTTCAGGTGTTTTTATCGGGGCTTGGGTTGATGGAGACCGTCAAAGAGGAAATTTTTATTCAGAAACCCCAGAAGACAGAAATTCCAGAACGAAAATAGCGTTAATATCTGGGTTTGTCGGTATAATTTCTTTAGTAATTTCTGGGTTAATTTATGTTAAAGGATAAGAATTTGAAGTTTTTGAAATAGTCTTCTTCAATTAACGGGTGCTTTGCTTCAATAAGGGGCAAGGCATTTTTCTTATTCAAGTAACGGAGCAGGTTAATTGAAGAGAAGCACAAAAACTAGTTTAATAATATTGTAAAAAAAAGTTAAATTTGTAATATAATATTAGTAATTCGTTTGTTAATTTGGAGGTGTCATGATGATTTGGATTTATATTTTTACACCTATTATTATATTGGCTGGAATAGCCATTTATTTTGACAAAAAATCTGGGGCAACTTCACCAGATGAAAGAACAGCTGATAAGTTAGAGGAATATCCACCAGAAAATCCTTTCGGACCCAATAATTTTTGACCTTAAAATGATTCAATTACAACTTTTTAAAGACTTATGAAGGATTGTACTTATAGTAACGGGGTGCAAGAGTTGAAGAACACTGCTGTCATTGAGGCAGCTTTTTTTATTGAGCTAGCGAAGCAGGTTACTTAAAGAAGGTGCAATCAATAATAATGGAGAAATAATTAAAGAATTGTAAGGAGGGGTTTTATGGATTTAAGAATACATAGTGATTTTTCTAAAGTGAATCTTGAAGAAATGAAGGAAATCTATTCTTCCGTCGGTTGGACAAAGCATACAAAGGAGATTATCAAACAAGTTTTCGAAGCTAGTAATGTCATAGCATTGGTTACAGTAAATGGCCGGATTATTGGATTTGGTAGGGCGATGACAGATGGTGTTTTTAATGCTGCAATTTATGACGTTATAGTACATACAGAATTTCAAAAACAAGGGATAGCAAGAAAAATTATGGAATATCTACTTGATAAGCTTAGTAATGTATCGTGCGTTCATTTAATTTCTACCACTGGAAATGAGGACTTTTATAAGAAATTAGGATTAAAGAGAATAAAAACAGGAATGGCTAGGTATCTAAACCCTAATCTAGTCAGCGAGTATTTAGAATAACCACTTTTCTTGTCGTACTAACGAAGCAGGTTAGTTATAGAAGGGTAACATCTTTTATGTTGAATAAAACATTATAGTGTGAATTTAATAAAAAAATGGAGATCTATATGACAATTGAGAACCTAAACCAATTAAGTAATGACTTCATTCACCGTTTATATAGATGAATCCCTAGACGATTCAAATAATTAAAGGAGTGGAAAGAATGAACAGTCCGATAAAGAACCAGATCAATACTATTTTTGTCCACGTCAGCGATTTAGAGAAGTCGGTAATTTGGTATTCACAATTACTTGGTCAAGCATACGATACGGCAGAAATCAGAAGGCCTGTATATAATATTGAAATTAACGATCATACTGGTTTAACTCTAGATGCAGGACCAGAAGAAATAATAAAAGAAGCGAACAATTACGAATATCCGTTATTTAATTTTCACACAGATCAAATCAATGCAGCCTATAATTACGTAAATAGTTTGGGATATAAAATTGAATCCGAAATTGTAAATTTTGATGATTTTTCTTATTTTACAATTAGTGATCCTGATAGAAATATTATTATGGTTTGTACTGGCTAATATAGAAATTTGCTTTAAAGAATACATCCTGCGACTTCTTGACTCAACAATTGAGGCACGTTTATCTAGGAGGGGCTAATACAACTTTTGCTTTAGTAAAGGAGTAACATAAAAAAGCTATTTATTTTAATAAATTTAAATTTTAGGAGGTTCCAATGAATCCTATTTTAAATCAAATCGGAACAGTCTTTATTCCTGTAAGTAATGTTGAAGAAGCACGAAAATGGTATTGTGAGATTTTGGGGTTAGATGAAGAAGGTGAGATTTTATTTGGACATTTATTTATTATACCAACATCGAATGGAACTGGAATTGTATTAGATAGCAAGATTTATTCAAAAGAAAATATTTTTAAAACTCCAGCTTTTCATTTTAATGCCCATGATATTGAAGCAGCCTATAGCTTTATGAAGGATAAGAATGTTGAATTAACAACAGAAATTGAGCATAATCACTGGTTTAATTTCAAAGACCCTTATGGAAACCATTTAATGGTGTGCAAATGTTAATTAATTTATCAATCAATGCATAGTTCATATTTTTATATTTTTAAAGGATAAAAAGCAAAGTCATATTAGAGAAAATTTGAAATCCAGATTTGTAAAATAAGAAATATTTTATTTCGATTTTTTAAGGCGCTGCTCTATTAGTTGAACTGGTTTGATCATCTGTGCAACCCGGCCAAATCCAAGAAAATATTCAGCAAAGAAATTGACAATTTGAATTCTAATAATATAATAGTCATATGACTTTAGAACAAAACGATACGCAACGAATAAAAATATTTAATGCCTTAGCAGATGAAAAAAGGATCGCAATCATCCGCTTATTGTATTACGGAAAGAATCGCCCGATGTGTACGGATATAGGAAGGAGTTTAGGTGTAAGTAAGTCCAATGGTTCCTATCATTTAAAAATTTTATCCGAAGCAGAGCTGGTGAAGATTGATCGTGAGGGTGTCATAAAATATGTCTCATTAAATGAGGAGACATTCACCCGCTATTTACCTGGGTTTTTGGCTACACTTTAATGTAGCCTCCTTTTTCGGTTATTAGTTCTAAAGTTTTATGACTTTGATATAACGGGAGAGAAATAGATGAATAAAAAAGAGAATAGGTTGATTATCACATTATGTTTAATCGTTTTATCCGGTGTAGCCAATTCACTTCTGTTTAATGTTGCCTTATTTGAAATGATGAATGGGCTTGAGGTGACAGCTTCCAAAATTAGCTGGGTGGTTATTTCCTATACTTTATTGATTGCCTGTGGTTCGATTACTTATAGTAAGCTAGCCTCTTATTTTCAAATTAAAAGTTTGTTGATTTTTGGGATTAGTTTATTCGTTACAGGTTCCCTTATAGGGTACACGACGAATGATTTTAGCGTTGTAGTCTTGGCCCGTATTATTCAAGCAGCGGGTGGCAGCTCGTTTATTGCATTATCCATGATCCTGACGAATCAGTATCTCACCTTCCCTAAACGCAATCTGGCTTTAACATTAATAGGTGCCTGTCTATCACTTGGTTCAGGAATAGGATTTTTGCTCGGAGGCATCTTTACTCATTTTTTGGGCTGGCACTCCCTATTTTTATTAATGAGTATGGCTATTTTTACGTTGCTAGGAATTATTTTGTTTGTGCCCTCCGGATATGCCAATCATAAGAAGCTTACCCAACCGTTTGATTTTTTAGGCTTCCTTTATTTATTGACTTTTGTCGTGACGTTTATTTTAGGAGTCAAATTAAATGGTTATTTGATAATCATTACCGTGATATCTGTATTTTTTATGGGGATCCATGGCAAACGTCAAGATGTCGGGATATTTATAGATCTGTCAGTTTTTCGATTCTATGCCTTTAATCGGTTCCTTTTGCTTAGTTTTATTAATAGTGCTGCCATGGTGGGAATTATTTTTCTTTTTCCGTTATTAGCAGGACAGCAGTTTCATGTCTCTGCCTTGAAAACTGGCTTTATTTTGGCGGGGATATCAATCTTTTCCTTTTTGCTGAGCTTCGTAATAAGACCAGCTATAACCCGTATCCAAGGGAATGGTCGATTGGTCGTTGCTGTCGTCCTTCAATTCATTGGATTTCTGCTATTAGCCATCTTTGGAGTAAACCAATTTGCAGTGGCTAGTGTTGGCGTTGCCCTTATTAATATAAGCTTTACAATCCTTACCATTGTCATCAATATTGATATTCCCCACACGATAAAGAAGGAAAAAAGTGCAATGGGGCTGGGAATCTATAACTTAATCAACTTTTTAGGAATGTCATTTGGCCCTTCAATAGCGAGCCGAATCCTAAATGTGACATCAAGTTTCAGCCTGAGCTTTGGATTTTTCGTTAGTCTATTACTTATAGCATTGCTATTATCATTCGTGAGCAGCATTCCAGTCTCTTCAAGGAAGATAAAGCATTCACGTCAACTGTAATCTTAAAAAACTGGTTAGATATTTTCTAGCCAGTTTTTTAGTGCTTAAAACCTTTTGAATGGTTCTTTTAGCTTGGACATCTTTCATTCGTACACGGTCACAATAATTCCATCCATATTGTCACCTGAGATAGCCCTAGAAGTCATTGCTAAAAAAACGCTAAGATAAACGGAAAGTGGGAAGACCATCAGGTTTTGGCCATCATTAATCCGAAAGATTAACTGATAAAGACACTTTGAAAATATTGACTTCGTTAATTCAGAAATCAATTGAAAAGTTTTAATTCACTATTTACTTTTAAAAATAACTTAGTAATGAAGCAACTGCACAAGAATGTGTGCAGTTGAAGAAAGGTTGCATTATAAGCGGACATCCATCCCGTTAGATAAATTTATTAATTGGAGTTAATTGGAATGCGAAGGTAATTGGGGTAGAAATAGACCCTATTGAATTAGGATAAGAGTATTCTTAGATATTTATGAAGTAAGGGAAAAGATTAAATTTGAAAATTAATCGTATATCACATTTTTTCCTTCTTCACTTAATTTCTTTAAAGATGTAAGCATATGATTTATCTCTTCATCAGAGTGTCTTTCCCATGATGCTAATTCAGCTATTATTTTTAGAGGTGATTTAGATCTATATGAGCGTGTTGGGTTTCCAGGAAATCTTTTATCAGTCAAGTTAGGATCATTTTCAAAATCCCCTAATGGTTCTACAATGTAGATTCTTTCTTTTGAATTAGATGTTGCTAATTCAGCACCCCATTTGGCAGCATTTAATGTTGCAGTAAAGTATATATGGTTAGATTTTTTTTCTTGGTAATTTGATAAATGTTGAGGTTCTAATAAATCACCAATTTTTAATACTGCTTTAGTACCATGAAAAAAAGGACCATTATCTAATACATCTTTTTTGTCATTCATACTGAAACACCTCTTCAATTATTAGATTTGTATTCAAAGTATAATATAGTGTAGGAATTACAAAAAAATACTCTATTATAAAAATATAAATATCGGTAAAATGTAAGTATAGAGAATGATATTGAGTCACTCTGTGAATGATTACTTTAAATTTAATAAATTAAATAATACTAATATTTAAAGTTCAGCTGCCATTCTAGGCGGCTTTTTTCTTATTGTACTAACGGAGCAGGTTAGTATAATAAGGAATTTTAATAAAAATGCAAAATTATATTGTAAAATAGGCTAAAAAGGCTGTGTTATATATGAAGGTTTCTTTAATTGTTGCGATGGATAAGAATAGAGTAATAGGCAAAGAAAATGACATTCCTTGGAGAATTCCAAAGGATTGGGAGTATGTTAAAAATATTACAAAGGGCCATTCAATTATATTGGGTAGAAAGAACCTTGAGTCAATTGGAAGAGCTTTACCTGACAGAAGAAATATTATTCTGACGAGGGATAAGGACTTCAATTTCGACTGTTGTGAAATTGTCCACTCAATCGAAGCTGTTTTTGAGTTATGTAAAAATGAAGAAGAGATTTTCATTTTCGGAGGGGAGCAGATTTATAATATTTTCCTTCCTTTTGTTGAGAAGATGTACATTACAAAAATTCATTATGAATTTAAAGGAGATACATTTTTTCCTGATGTTAATTTCGATGAATGGAAAGAAGTTTCTGTTGAAAAAGGGGTTATGAATGACAAAAACCCTTATAACTACTATTTTCACGTTTATGAAAGAAAACTTTCCTAAGTTAAAAGAGTGTAGGATTTTAAAAAAGAGTTGCAGCAGCAGCTTTTTATATTGAACTAAAGGGAAAGTTTAATGGAACAAGAGTCTTTAATTATGGTATGATGTTCAAATGGTTAAAAACGGTATTAACGTTAAAAGGTGGAATAAGATGCTAGGCTTGCCAAAAGGAGAGGTCTTCTTAGTTCCTTGGACAGAGGAATGGAATAAAGAATTTTTATTAGAGAAAGAAAAAATGCAAGATAAAATAGGTGAATATATAATGGATATTCACCACATTGGAAGTACATCAGTAAAACATTTAAGTGCAAAACCAATTATTGACATAGCCATAGAAATCAAAGATTTTAATGATGGTGGGACTACTTCCTCATCTTTAGAGGAGTTGGGATATTCGTATAAAGGAACAAATATTTTGCCAGACAGACATTATTTTAGTAAGGGTGAACCAAGAACCCATCAAATCCATATGTATCAATGTGGAAATAAATATTTACTTGAACAGCTAAAGTACAGAGATTACTTGAGAGATAATGATGAAGCAAGAATTGAATATGAACAGCTCAAACTTAATTTAGCAAAGTTAAATAAAAATAATAAACATAAATATGCAGAAGAGAAAACTGCTTTTGTTAAATCAATTTTAGAAAAAATTTAAAGGGTTTCTTATTAAGCTAACGGGTGCTTATGTTGTGCGAAATGTTCCTGGCTTAAATTGAGATTGGTCATACAATGCTCAGGTAAAGGTCAGGCAGTTCCTGTCGGAACTGAAGGGTTATATCGAAGAATCAAATGATGGGGTAACGCCCTGAAGGG
>NZ_JAMAUV010000036.1:0-35279 GCF_023714155.1 Neobacillus sp. MER 74 | reverse complement strand
CGCCCTTGTTAAAGGAACCTCAAACCATTGGTGTGTTTGTCAAGAGCGATTGCGGGTACCTCCACTACAAAAAAGAGAGAAGAAAAAAACTTCAGGTCACTTTTTCATAGAAGTTTTGACACTACCCTTTTCAATATTAATAGTTAAAAAGTGGCCTTCCAGCCACCTTTTACTTTTTTTATAATTTCATTGTAATGGTTTTGGCTTCTGTATAAAATTCAAAACTATGACGTCCGCCTTCACGACCAATTCCACTCGCCTTTGAACCACCAAATGGTGTTCTTAAATCACGATAGTACCAGCAATTGATCCAAAATAAGCCTGAATCGATTTGAGAGGCTACCCGGTGAGCTCGTCTTAAATCATTTGACCAAACGACACCCGCTAAACCATAAATTGAATCGTTAGCAATTTGAATCGCTTCTTCTTCCGTTTTAAATGGAATGACGACTAATACTGGGCCAAAGATTTCTTCTTGTGCTACTCTCATTTTGTTATTTACATCATAGAGCACGGTTGGCTCGTAAAAGTTCCCTTCTGACAATCCAGCCACTCGCTTACCGCCTACAGCAAGTTTCGCCCCTTCAGAAAGTCCAATTTGGACATAATTATCAACAGTTTCTAAATGACCTTTAGAAATCAGTGCGCCCATATCGGTCTTTTCATCCAATGGATCGCCCACTCTAATGTTCTTTGCTGCTGCAACAAATTTTTCAAGGAATTTATCATAAACCGATTCTTGCACTAGTAATCGCGAACCAGCTAAACAGATTTCCCCTTGATTTCTAAAAATCGCTTCTATGGAGCCCGCTACCGCTTCATCTAAGTCTGCATCCTCAAAGACGATATTGGCAGATTTGCCGCCCAATTCTAATGATACGGGAATTAGTTGTGATGCTGCATTTCTCATAACCGTTTTACCAGTAGAACTTTCCCCGACAAAGGAAATTCTGCGGACGTATGGATGAGTGGTCATTGCCGTTCCCACTGTTCCACCTGGACCTGTCAGTATATTCAACACGCCCGGTGGTAATCCTGCTTGGTTGGCAATTTCACCTAACATGACTGCACTTAGTGGCGTGTAGGATGCTGGTTTAACAATCACGGTATTTCCAGCCGCTAACGCAGCAGAAGCTTTCCATGTCATTTGCATGAATGGTAAATTCCAAGGAATGATTAAGCTTGTGACACCGGCTGGAGCGTATTTGGTATAGCTCATATGCTTGGATTGTTCGTAATGCTCATGATTCATGTATTTTGCCATTTCTGCAAAGAATCTTAAGTTTGATGCTGCGCGCGGGATATCAAAATCTCTGCTTTCTCTTATTGGCTTACCTACATCTAATGTCTCAATTAGTGCTAACTCCTCAACTCGTTCCATGACAAGATCCGCCATTCGGCAAAGAATCTTTGCTCTTTCTTCAACTGGCATTTTACTCCAAACACCACTATCATAGGTGCGTTTGGCAACTTGAATTGCTCTTTCTACATCTTGCTCACCAGCACTTGCAACAGATGCTAATTTTTGATTATTAGCTGGATTAAGCGTGTCAAAGGTTTCCCCTGTAACAGCGCTTACATACTCTCCATTGATAAACAACTTGGCATCATTAATTTGAAGTTGTTTTTCTAGAAGGTTACTCACCTTTGTCACCATCCTCAACTTCAACTATCATCTCAACCTCGACAGTATTATTGTGTGGCAGTTGTGCCATCCCTATTGCAGATCTCGCATGCCTTCCCTTTTCACCAAACACTTCCACCAACAAATCGGATGATCCATTCATTACTTTTGGATGGTCTTTAAAATCAGAAGTGCTGTTGACCATACCCAGGATTTTGACAATCCGTTTCACTTTGCTAAGGTCGCCAAGTTCATTCTTGATTACTGCTAATAGATTAAGCATACATTGTCTTGCCGCTTGGTAGCCTACTTCTATCGATACATCGTCACCAAGTTTTCCCCGGTATTCATCAGTACCCTGACCTGATGTGAAAATTAGATTCCCTGTTCGTACACAGCTAACATAATTACCTGATGCGGGGCGGAGAGCAGGCAGCTTTATTCCAAGTTCCTCTAATCTTTCTTCTGGAGTCATCACTTTGTCTATCATCTTTTCATCCTCTTTTCTGGTTAAATTAGTAGATTAACTGGTAAATTTAAAAATCTAAGTGCATTTTCACCAAGCATCGCCCGTTTCTGTTCTTCACTTAGGGTGAGTGTGTCATCAATAATCCTTCCAGGTGGAGTTTCCCGTAGTAAAAATGGATAATCCGACCCCATAATCACTTGTTCTGCACCAAATTTTCCAACTAAAAATTTGATATTAACAGGGTTATTAACAATTGAATCATAGAAAAATTTCTTAGCATAAAAACTTGGCGGCTTCTCCGTAAGCTGCAAATGCGGCCACACATTCCATCCATGATCAAGTCTTGGAAGAATGTAAGGTAATGAACCGCCTCCATGAGAAAAACAAATTTTTAGTCCAGGAAATTTCTCGATAACACCACCTAGGATTAAACTGGCAGCAGCTAGTGCTGTTTCACTTGGCATTCCAACCGTATACATTAAGTTATGTGAGGAAAAACGGTCTCCGCCCAGTGTTTCCCATGGATGAATAAATATAGGGACATTCCATTTTTCACACATCGCAAAGAAATCAATTAACGATTCATCGTCTAAATTTTTGCCATTAATATTTGTGCCAATCTCAACCCCTTTTAAGCCAAGTTGATGTATACAGCGGTCTAGTTCAAGAATCGCTTCTTCGACATTTTGCAGAGGAACCGTCCCCAGACCAATAAACTTGGTTGGATGTTTAGCTACAGTTTCAGCAATGAAGTCATTTTGAAATCTAGCCATTGCTACGGCTTCTTCTATAGGTGCCCAATAGGAGAACGTAACGGGAATTGGCGATAAAACTTGTATATCTACATTTTCTACATCCATATCGTGAATCCTTTTTTCTGGACTCCAAACTTGGTCGGTCACTTCACGGAACACTTTTCCGGATACCATGATATTGGCACCGCATGAGCATGTAGGCTTTAGGACCGGCCACTTATCATTTTGGAACTTCGCCGCAAAATCAGGGAAATTTTCAGGGATGATATGTGTATGAAAATCTACTCGCATTTCCATTCACTCGCTTCTTCAGGCATAATATGTCCACAGTTCTTACAAGTGCGAAGTTCTAAATTACTGTTAAATCCCTGAATAGCTTCTTTTACCTGCACTTCAATATTCGTTAATTGGACGGTAACGCGGTGCATTTCATGATCACATTTATCACAGAACCAAACAAAATCCTCTAATTCCCCATCTGCTCTGTCACGTTCAATAACAATCCCGATTGTATCAGCGACACGGTGTGGAGAGTGGGGAACATTTGGTGGGAGATGAAATACTTCTCCTTCTTTCACGGTAATTACTTCTCTTTTACCTTCTGCATTAATAATTTCAACGTAGCAAGCACCCTTTAATTGGTAAAAAATCTCTTCAGATGGGTCCACATGAAAATCACGTCGTATATTTGGACCACCGAGCACCATAAACATTAGTTCAGAATCCTTCCAAACAACTTTATTATTTACAGGCGGCTTAAGAGAATCCTTATTTTCGTTTATAAATCCCCACAGGTTAATTGGTTTTAAAGAGTTTGTCATTGAAATCTTCTCCTCTCAAATTTTAATACATATACTTATCCATTTACTGTTGCAAATTCTTCCTTTGCTGATTTTAATGCCTCCTGCATAAAGACCACTTCTTTGGCTAAAGCAGTAATTCTAGTCAGCACCTCTGCATCGATAAGTTCATTTTCTTTATTAAAATGATCGTTATTGACATATACATAGCCAGGTGCAACAAAGGCTCGGAAAAATCCTGCGATCGGTTTTAATTGATTTTCGATAACTAGGTAATGCTGGTATGTACCTCCTGTTGCGACAAAACCCATTACTTTGTTGCGAATATCCTTTGGATTGATTAAATCAAACAAATTTTTGAGTGGTCCTGATAAAGACCCCTGGAATATCGGTGTTCCAATAATATAGAAGTCAGCAGAATTAACAATATCGAGAACTTTTTTTGTGTCACCTGTATAGTTTGAAGGATTTCGTCCATCACAGAATTGCACATCATAATCTCTTAAATCAAGTAATTCTACTTCAACGTTAGGATGATGTTTCTTTACTTCCTCTAATACCTTTTGAACAACAATACTTGTTTTTGCTCCAATAATGGTGCCTGAAATTCCTAATAACTTCATAGTATGAACTCCCTTCTATTGCTGAGTGATATCAAGTAGTTTCATTTACTTTTCTCCTGATTATAGTCCTAGTAACGAGTAGGACTGCTGGAGATCTCCGTCTGAAATTAACTGGCGGATTCTCGTCGATGAAATAAGTTTTCCGCTTTTACAATAAACAGGAGGAGTGATATTGATATGAAAATACTTTTCTAAAAAATTCACATCGCCTTCTCTATTTTTTCCAAAATGAAAATCAGCCCCTACTGTAACCTCTACCGGGTTTAACTTAGATAATTCACAGATAAAATCCTCAGGGGGCCTGGTCGCATACCATTCATCGAAGCTGGCAACAATTATATAATCAACACCTAACTTCGCGATCCTGCTAACCTTTTCCTGAATGGGTGTCAAAATTTGAACGCCCTTAAAATAATTTCGAGGAGGCGGATCGAAAGTATAGACAACGCTAGGAACCTGATTATCCCGACTCTTTTCCACTGCTTGCTTAATCACGGCTTGATGTCCTCTATGGACACCATCAAATGCACCAATGGCAATTACAGAACCTGCGAGTTTCAGAACTCCATCTTTAAGCATTTGCATTGTTCACACCTCCTCGTCATATTAATTGACGTTTATAAGCTAGTAACCTCATTTTTTTGCTTAAATATTTTCATTGCTTCATCAGCCAGTTCAAAGGAATTTTTCCTTTTGTGGTTGTTATAGAAAATCGCTCTTTTACGAATTGGATCTCCAGTATAATAGCGTTCATATTGAAGTACCCTTTGTCCGAATGCTTCACCGCATAAATCCCATGCTAATTTAAAGATGTGGACACGCTCTTCCGCTGAAACGCCCTCTCTACCCAGATAATACTTCTCTAAATCCTCTCTTAATTCCGGATTCTCGAAATCGGCATCTGTCGGTGACATTAATAGTCCACCTGCACCAATGATTTGCATCACCTCAATCGCACGTGGGTACATTTTCGGCAGCAATCCTCTAATGGTTTCAAGTGGTGCATAGGCTGGCATCGCTTCGCCAGTAGCAGTTACTTCATGTTCATACTCTGAAATTCGGAGCAATGCCCTAATCGATTCAACTGATTGGACTAATTCTCCTAAATCATTTTGTACATTAAGGAAACTATCAACACCAATAGAGTCGGCGATTTTACAAGCCACTTCGGTTGCAAATTGTAGTTTGATTAACCCTCTTACACCAGACTGATGAGCTGGCTGCTGAGCGATTCCTGTTTTCGGGTAAAGTAAATTGGCTGCTTCTACATTGTTATAAAGGAATACACGCTCCCAAGGTACTAAAACATCATTAAAGACTAGAACCGCATCCATTTCCTCGAATCTTGATGCTAATGGGTGGTCATAAACAGAACGCTTTCCATCCTGCATCGCTTCTCGGCAGATAATGCGAAGGCCTGGCGTATCTAGCGGAAGTGCAAACGCAAGCGCATAACGTTCATCTCCAGGCTTAAAGCCAGGGAAAGAATAGACAATTACTTCGTCAGTGATGGGTGCAAGAGTAGCCAGCATTTTCGCTCCTCTTACGATTAATCCATCAGGTGTTTCTTTAACCGCACCTAAATGGGTAAACATATCTTGTTGTTCGTGTGAAGATTTACTCCGGTCATTTTGCGGATTGATGATGGCATGTGTTAAAAATAAGTCATGATCACGGATATGCTTAAAATAAGATCGAATGTTTTTTCCCCATTCAGGATTGTATTTATCTAAAAACTCGGAATTACTCGCCATCGAAGTTACGACGACATTTAAGAAATCAGGAGTCCTGCCCATTAACCCAAATGTTGCTTTGGCAAACTCCTCGAACGTTCTTCTTCTAGCTTGCAGATCTTGATAGCTTTTAGGTACTAAGAATGCATTCGAGATTCTTTCTCCCGTTTCTTCACAAATATGAGTAATCTCCTCTTGATACTTGGCATCATGCTGCATATCATATAGCTTTGCAATTTGAAGAATGGGCTGATGAAAAACTGGTTCTTCAAAGATATTTATTACTTTTTTTCCTGATAACCAAACTTCTGGTGTTCGTGCTTTTAACGCCTCGATATACTGTGCACCTGTACGAATTCCCATAAAACATCCTCCTTTTAATTTATATTTTTATTATAAAATTGAATTTTTTGAGTCATTGTAGTCTGATTAACATTTTTTCTAAAAAGATATAATTTTCACTTTATTAAGATTAATAAAACTGCCCACATCATTCTTTATACAAATGGTAAATCCAATTGGGTAAACCATGGTTTTGACTGAATTTTAAAAATTCAATCACCATGTTGATTTTATATCTTGAATCTTTTACACTACTGTTAAGTGGTTAACACAAATAAATTTTTTTACACTTAAATGTAAGCGCTAACAAATAATTACAACTAAGTCATAGCACTAGATTAATTACATATTTCATAGATTTACAGTTTTATGGATTAGATTTCACCATTTCACATAGGAGTTGATTAGTTGGCAATCTTGTTTGACAGTGATATCAATTGGGATTCTTGCTTACAGTTTGGTACTAGGCAATTCTTCAAAGAGAAAGCATCTATTTACCAGCAAGGGACGATGGGGGATGGATTTTATTATATCCAAAAGGGATTAATTAAAGTGACTACTACCACTTCGATTGGAAAAGAGCGCTTGTTAAACATCGCCATTCCTGGGCAATTATTAGGAGTACAAGCGATGGACCGTCAGCCCCATTTTACGACGGCAACAGCGGTAAATGACTCTATACTTTATTTTTTCTCTTGTGATCATTTTCAAAAATTAATTAAGGATCAGCCATCTATCCTTAACATTTTTATCAAAACCGTCATTCATAAAATGCACATCCTAGCTGATAAAATAAATTTGGACACTCTCATCCCCGAGCAACAGTTGGCAGTAATTCTCCTTAATATTTGTTATGAATTTAAGAGTTATGAAGTACATCTTACACAACAAGACCTTACAAAATGCACTGGCTTAACGAGAATCACATTATATAAGATTTTAAAACAATGGAAAGAAGAAGAAATCCTTGAGATCCATAAGAAAAAGTTTTTAATAAAAAAACCGGATGAATTAAAAAAACTTCTTGGTAAGGTGTTGTAATGAAAAATCTGCGTTATTCATGGCGACCATTTTTAAAATACGGAAAAAAACTTGAGGTAGAAGAAAATGAAATCGTTTACCATCAGGGCAGTGAAGGCAAGGGCTTTTTCTATTTATCTAGGGGTGGTATAAAGATCACTCTCCTTTCACATGAAGGTGTAGAGCGAACGGTGAATTATGTTCCAGAAGGTATGTTATTTGGGGAGCATGGAACTAGAAATGAACCCTATTTAACCTCTGCCATCTCAAACTGTCAATCTGAAATTTATTTTTTCTCTGATGAAGCTTTAGTTATGATTTGTAAAGAACATCCTGAGGCGGCATGTATTTTTACTAATTCATTAATCTATAAATTTAGGATTCTGGCAGAAATTATTGCCTTTCTTAATTCACCTATAGAACAGCAAATGGCTCATTTCCTTTTAAAACTAGTAAGTGAAAATGGTAATTTTTCAATCGACCAAACATCGTTTGCCCGCTACATAGGGACTTCCCGGATTACCGTAAATAAAATACTTAATAAGTGGAAAAATCAACAATGGATTCAAATCTCAAACCGTACAATCGACATCCTTGAAATCGATCGATTAAAAGAACTCAGAGACTCAGGTGTGATAAACATTTTAAACTTGGATGTATTAATGTTATCCAATTAAGAATAAAGATAAATGAATAGAAGCAGGAACCCTTGTAGGGTTTCCTGCTTCATTTTTAAAGATTTAATTTTACATATTTAGCTATATAGATTTGTCCTTTTTGCTTGTAGTTTAGGAGAAATCCGGCAGGTACACAGTTGGACGTGATGGGTAATCCCACATCCGCGATAAGCCTATTACCTTCTACTTTCCAGTTTACGGATTGATAGAGCGGGAATCGATGGTGATAATAAGTATTTTTACAAATATTGGTTGCCTTCCATTTTTGACCTCTCCCGGAAATTTGAATGGTTTTATTAGTTGCGGTAATTTTGAAATCACGTTCTATGGTGTGGACGGGGTTGTCGATGTCCATCTCCTCGTAAGCCTGCCTTCCATTTGTAGTTTCTACTCGCTGGAGAATGTGTGCTTCCTTCTGTACTACCCATGTCCCTGTGCCAAGAGTTATTATTACGACGACTTCTTTTATTCCATCATTATTGAGATCTATTACATGTAGTTCGGGCGTCCGTAATTCACTCATTGCCACTTCCCATCCGAATGTTTCTACCACTTCTTTCCCTATTTTGACTCGAAAATCAGTATACAGTTCTTCTTTTGGATTAGGAGTAGCATATAAATAAACCTTTTCCTTCTCATTTGCTACGACGAGAGTTTGTTTCGGTTTGGTTTGTACTTCAGCAGATACTATATTTGATGCGATAAATATCATACAAGCTAGGATAGCCAGGATTTTTTTCAATGCTTGCCCTTCTTTCCATCCTTGTTGTAAAGTTTGTGGCACAGCTAAAAACATACTGTGAAATGCTTCCAAATTAATTTATTTTATTATGTGATTTTGAAGTGGCACTAGCTTAGATTCCTTGATACCTTCTAGCACTAGTCTAGCTATTTTCTTGGCACCGGTCTCCTTAAAATGTGTGTTGTCCTGAACACCGTTCGGGTAGTTATTGTTCTCCCCAGGTTTTAGCCAAAGAAAAACATCCTTCGTCCTATCGGGTCCAAGCTCTTGAAACAATTCCTTGCTATTGGCAGTAAGGTCAATCACAGGTACATGTTCCTCCAAACCAAGTTCTTTCATAGCTGTTGGATACTCACCATGTGAATTACGTGCACTGCCTTCTTTGGTAAAGTTCCTTCGTTCAACGGGTGTAACAAGGACAGGAATAGCTTGTTTGGCACGCGCACCGTCAATATATTGTTTTAAATAGCTTTTATATGTAGAGTACGGTTCTGTATAACGGCTCGGATCGTTTATTTTTTCGTCATTATGTCCAAATTGAATAAAAAGGTAATCCCCTTTCTTAATTTGCTTCAAGATGGATACGAGTCTCCTTTCAGCAATAAAACTTTTTGAACTCCTTCCTGGTATAGCAGCATTTTTCACCACAATGGTATCATCGAAATAGCGTTGAATAAATTGTCCCCAACCCGCTCGAGGTGCATACGAACTTGAATATTCAGAAACAGTTGAGTCTCCCGCAAGATATACTGTTATACGTTTTTTGTGGGGGTATTCGTTATTGGCCATTTTGGCAAAGCTATTTATTGATATTAATCCAAAAACTAGTAATAGCAAGGTTGCCATAACTATTTTCCCATTAACTTTTTTTCGCATACCACCACTCCTTGATGTTAACCTCTAGGTATATTATATCGGTGATTATGTACCGATTATGCATTATTGGTGACTTTAATCGTTCGAGCGCCCCCTATGTCATGAAAAAAATATTGGCGACCAGACCCATCAAAATGAAGGGGCCCAGTCGCCAATTGAGATGGATCCATTTCTCTAAATCCTTAGAATCTATTTCATATTGATACTATGTCTAAATTGATCATAATCCGTTTTAATAAAATGAAAGGCTGAAGCGTTTCCGCCGTGATCGGGGTGAGTTATTTTTAATAATTTTTTATACCTTGTTAAGACCTCTTTATCGCTCGCCATTTTTGAAAGTCCCAATTTTTGACGATAATCAATGGTGTGAGAAGGAGAAGGTGTATGGACTTTTTCTTCAAATTCAGGGTCTTTTTGTTTTCCTTTAAATAGTTCACCTTTTATTTTTAGCAGTTCATTCGTCAAATCAATATTCTCTTTTAGCAATTTCTTAGTTTCCATTTGAAATTCACTTTTCTCTTTTTCCAGTTTCATCAAATCTTTTTTTAAGATGTCTATTTGCTGGATTAATCTAGCTATTGAGGTTTGATGGAGATGTTCGATTCCTTTTATATGTTCATCCTGTGCCTTTAATTTTACTTTTAATTGACGGATCATCATATCCAAATCGGAAGGACGATTAGTTAACGGTTTTGATGCTGATTCTTTAAGCGGATAGGTAGGTTTCTGTATTCCACTGCCCACTTTTTCAATCTGTCCTTCACGCAGCATTCGACGAACGATTTGAACAGCTGTGCTATCGGCAACCCCTGCGTCCTTTAATAGATGAAAGGCTTGATCTGTATTGTTAAGTATGTACCCCGTATCCTGTCCTGAGCCCTTATAGGTAATCTTTCTTTCTCGAAACCAACGTCTAACGGTTTGAATACTATTATCTTCAGTGACTCCTGCTTCTATTAACAACTCGAAAGCTTGATCTGTGTTCAAAATGTTCCCCTTCATTCCCACTTTTTATCATTATTTTATATGAGGAAATTTATAATGTGAATGGATAAAAGAGACTATCATTTTCGACAAAGACCACTATCAATGGTCACGATTTACTATATAATTTAATAAATGCTTTAAAAAAGAAATATTGCGCGGTATCTCCTGCAATGATTCCATCGCCTGACAGTAATGTTCCCACATTTCTTTTCTAGCCCCTTCAGAACCTAGAATAGACACAAAAGTCGAGTTATTGTTTTCTGCATCCTTACCAATGGGTTTTCCTAATAAATTCGTATCCCCTTCAACATCAAGCAGATCATCCTTAATCTGGAATGCTATCCCGGCATGATGCGCGAATTTTTTTAAAGCGGCTATTTCGGACTCCTGCACTCGGGCAAGTATAGCAGGCATGATCAACGATGCTTCGAATGCTAAACCCGTTTTATAAAAGCACATTGTATTCAATTGTTCCAACGTCAATTGTTTCCCTTTAGAATTCAAGTCCATCGCTTGACCCATACACATAACTGCCGTCATCTCTGCCGAATAGTGGATTAATTGAAGGACAATGTTTGAATCAAATTGGTCAAGAGATGCTTGTTCTTCAATAGCTTTCTGAGTCAGGAAGAGGCCCGTTAACTCCGCGATCGAAACGTTAAATACCTGATGGAGAGTTGCGCGCCCTCTACGGGTAGAGGCATTATCCTGGGATGGTAAATCATCGAAGATTAAGGAAGCCGTATGCATATATTCTAATGATTTCAAAAGCGGCACGATGGCAGACCTATTTAATCCATATTCGTTTACTCCCATAACCCAAGTCATGATGGGCCTTAATCGCTTTCCATCCCCTTCTAGACTGTAATTGGCAGCATCAATTAGTGGCTCAACGTCCTTAGTTTTATGGATTTTCAAGAATTGATTGATCTCACTGCGAATGGATTCAACCGTATCTTTAAAAATTTCCTGCTCATTTCGTTGATTCCTCAGCGTTATTATCATATGGTCTCGGAGTAGTTTATCAAAGAAATCAACATCATCCGCTTTACGCACCATTTTTTGAATGACACGATTAAATGCAGGATTCCCAGCAGCAAAAAGCTGCATCACTTCTTTATATTTATCTCTGCCCATACGTTCTTTATAGCGCTTAAGGCCGTTTATTGCCCGATCGAGAATCACCTCACAGGCCTTGCTATCTGAATGATACACCTCATGGATCAAGTTGGAAATAACAGTCCAGTATAATTCAAAGGGATTTATCAAATCGGCACGTTGATCATGATATTTTAAATAATAGGTATAGGGTGTTACCCTGCCATCTTTCAAGTCTTCATACATATCAGCAAAATCATCCGCAAGCTGGTTGTAAATACCGTAAAAAAAGGTGCGATTATCAATGCCTTCATCTTCTGGAGCATTAATGACCGAGCGAACAATCAATCGAGATGAAGAGGATTTTAAAATGACTGGTATATATAATTCTTCATTTGTATAAGTTGGATTGGATAAATCCTTTATACGGTCTACTTCCTGAGAATGAAAAAACACGTAGGCCAGCTCGAAAAACTTCTGTCTAGTTTCTAGTCGCAGACTAGATGTTATGTACTCAAAGGCATCCCGAAGTTCGGAATGAATAAATCGGATCAGATTCACATTTTTTCCTGTCCAATTACCTAATTTAGGAACGATTCCTGTAATGAGACTGGTGCGTATCAAATTGGAATACTGTTTTTCCTCTTCTATAGATAAGATTCCTGCATCAAGAAGGTCGTCAATAAAGGGATAGGTCAAACCATAGGAATATCCTAGTCTAATTGCATCAGCAAGTTTCTGTGAGCGCTCTTCAGCTGATAACTCATCCCCCATTTCTTCCATTTCATTCATGAATACCCCAGCGATGATTTTAATGAGCTTGCGCTGAGCATTTTCAGCATCCATCCCGTTTGGAATATTAGCAGAGACAGTCTTGAGTTTGTTAAATACCCAAATCAGTGTGGATTCAATGCCCTCCTTTTGGGCCATACGGTATAATCCCGCCATACTAAACATCTCATTATTTGTCTTTCGTTCTGGAGAACCTGAATGAATCAGTTGATTTTTCAAGTTGTCAACAACACGTTTGACTCTTGTCTGTGTCTCTGGAGAATCAAGGGCCTTTCCTAAATCGCGCATGAAAATATAAGAAATGCTCCGATCTAAGTAATTATCTAATTTACCAGTGTAATTTAGCCATTGGATATAATTGTGATAAGTTCGAGAATCAGGTTTTCCCTTGCCACGAGATATGAAGGATAATATAGAGTGATGGATATGGTTACGTTTCCAGGATTGAATATCTTTTGTGATCGTCTGAACATAGCTTTTTTCTACAACCTGTTTATAAAGTGAATGAAAATAATGAGCAGCTTTCTGCTCACCAATCTGATAGCTTAAATTTGGTTTTTTTATTAACTCCTTATTCATACATTTCATTACCCTCTTCTTAAGGTTGTTTTATTCTAATTAACTATCAAACTATTCTAATTATATTTAATGTTATTGAGTTTAACAATATAGTTATTAAATAACGAGACCGTTTAAATAATAAACGGTCTTTAAAAAGTTAAAATAAAATTGTCGATAAAAATACAACTGTGGTTACTGTAATCGCGCTAAGTAAAGTAGATAACAATACAACTTGTGCAGCGTATTCTGGATGATTTCCATATTCTAATGCGAACAAAGCACTATTTCTTGATGTTGGAAACGAGCTTGCAATAAACAACGCCTGTGCTGTAGTTCCATCCAGTTTTAAAGTTAAAATAATAATAAATGCAATGGCTGGAGATAAGATTAAACGACCAAATATACTTAAAAACAGCGGTAAAGAAAAACGACTGATTTTTATATTAGCACTTTGTGCCCCTAATGTAATTAGCGCCACTGCCAAAAATGCATTGGAGGTATTGTTTATTGGAGTCCATAGAAAAGTTGGGACGTCGATATGATACATATGGAGGAACAATCCTAATAAAAAGGCATATATGACAGGGTTTTTTAGAAACTCCTTCATTGCATTTAATCCATTTTGATCAACGGAAACAGAATTCAGTAATCCATATGTGTAGGTAAGCAAATTTTGAAATATCATGACAACAATTTGTATGGATGCACCCAAAGGGTTATGTTGAAAAATGAGCTGACTAACAGGTAAACCAAAGTTTCCAGAATTATTTAGGACGACACTATTTTTAAAAGTGGAAGACAGTCCGTTATCAAATCTTGCCACTTTAGATATTAGACTACTTATAATCATTAAGCATGAACATTGTATTACTAAAAAGCCAAGAATATGCAAAAGTGTTTCCCCGCCAACATTATTTTGATAAATATTGACAAAACTGACACAAGGCATGAGAAAGTATGTATTTAGCTTTGATAAAGTGTTCATATCAAACTTAAATTTCCGATGGAGAAAGATACCAGCTCCTATTAAGGCAAATACAGGCAAAATGACATTTAATACAATAAGTAAGAATACTTCCATAAAACTCTCCTTTATTCTACTCCCTTAAAATCAAATTTAGTCCAAAAACTCTTATATGAGTCTTTGGACCATGATCTAACTTTTAGATTGGAATAATTGACAATAGAACCGCAACTAAAATCATCACCGCAGTTGATCCGCATGCCCATTTTAGAAATGTGCGCTGAAGATCGCCGAAATCTTCTCCAACCATACCAACTAATAAATAAGTGGACGGTACTAATGGGCTTAATAAATGAACCGGTAATCCTAATAGTGATGCTCTTCCAATCATTGCTGGATCAATTCCATACACACTTGCCGCTTTAGCAAGCAATGGTAAAACTCCATAATAAAAGGCATCATTGGACATAAAAAATGTAAATGGAGCACTAGCTATTGCTGTAATGAGGGCAAAATGGGAGCCCAAAACATCAGGAATATGAGTAATCATCGAATGTGCCATGGCATCCACCATTTTCGTCCCTGAAAGAATACCCGTAAAAATCCCTGCAGCAAATACCATGGAAACAACAGATAATGCATTATCCGCGTAGTGCATGATTCGTTCTTTTTGTTCATTTATATTTGGATAATTAAGCGTAATCGCAATGGCAAAACCTATCATAAACAATACGGTAGAAGGCAGTAATTCTTGGATTAAAGCAACTAAAAGTAGAATAGTTAATAGATAGTTTACAAGAATTAGTTTTGGACGTTTTAGATAAGCATCCTCAGAAGTAGCTGCCATCATTGACATCGTGCTATAATCTATTTCTGCAACTCCTACACGTTTGCGCTCTTTTCTACCAAGGCAATAAGCCATAAATAATACAAACAACACGCCGCCTATCATGCTTGGGATTACCGGTGTAAAGATATCCCCCATCTCAAGATGAAGTGCTGTCATTGCTCTAGCAGTTGGTCCTCCCCATGGAAGAAGGTTCATCACACCTGAAGAAGATACAGCAATTCCTGCCAGGACCAGAGGTCTCATGCCAATACGTTTATACAAAGGAAGCATTGCTGAAATGGTAATCATATATGTAGTCGTTCCATCACCATCAAGGGAAATTAATAACGCAAGGACTGCTGTTCCAATCGCTATTTTTACAGGATCCCCTTTTACGACTTTCAAGATTGTCGAGATGATCGGATCAAATACACCTGCATCTATCAAAATTCCAAAAAAGAGAATGGCAAAAAGAATCATGATTCCTGTTGGTGCTACGCTTCTTATCCCCTCAAGCGCCATTGGTCCTAATTCTTTTCCAAATCCACCTATTAATGCAAATACAACCGGCACCACCATTAAAGCGATCATAGCTGATAGACGTTTTGTCATAATAAGTATCATAAAAATAAAAATCATTAAAAATCCTAAAGTTGCCAGCATCATCTTCACCCCTTTTGTTAGTAAATTAATAATAATCTAAATATTCTAAGGTGAAAACGTTTCCAAAATAAAGTTATTATCGTACATTATTCTATATTTAGTTCATTTTGTTCACAGCTATCTTAACACGCAAAAAGGATGCCAATTAGCATCCTCACTTAACAGAATAATATTTTCTCTCTGGCCTCCCGACAATTCCATACACCACTTCCGCTTTTGCCTCTTTTATAGAGGAAAGATATTCAAGATATCTCCGTGCTGTAATTCGAGATGCACCAATTTCCTTTCCCACTTCTTCAGCAGAAAGACCCTGGTTTTTCAATTGAAGAGTGTTTTTCACCTTTTCAAGGGTAATTTCATCAATTCCTTTAGGTAATCCAGTACCCTTCCCCAACTTTTCAGTCGTATTTTTACCGAACAGAAGGTCAACATAATTCTGGTCAACCTCTTGGCCTGACGATAGAATAGAGTGTTTTTTAATAAATTCTAAGACCACTTCTTCAAATCTTTCTCTATTTACAGGTTTAATTAAATAATTTTCTACTCCGTAGCTTAAAGCTTTTTCGAGGAAAATCTTATCAGTCGCAGCTGTGACCATAATAATGCTTATCTTTGGGAAACGCTCTCGAATGATGGGAAGCAAATCAGACCCTAGCATATCTGGCATATAGACATCAAGAATCAATAAGTCGGGGATTTTCTCCTTTAGCAGGTCTAGAGTTTGCTCACCATTTAATGACTTTCCCACAACCTCGATTTCCTTAAACTTATTTAAAAATTTTTCATGGATATCGGCTATTCGGAAATCATCTTCTGCAATCGCTACTTTTATCCTATTCAAGTTTTTCACTCCTCTCAATTTCCTTCGGCAGGTATACGGTAAAAATAGTTCCACTTTCCTTGGTACTCTGCACCTCAATCATACCATTCATTTCCAACACAGCATCCTCTGCATTGGATAGGCCAAATCCCCTCGGCTCAGACCCTTCTTTAGATGTAAACCCTCTTGAAAAAAGGAGTGGAATTTCCACATCAGTTATTCCTTTCCCATTATCCGAAATCTCAAATATGATATCACTGCCAATATCTGTAGCGAAGAATTTTACCGTGGGAGAATCCACACCATAAACAGCTTCAAAGGCATTGTCAATTAGGTTTCCAAGAATTACAATTAAGTTCGAAAGTTTAAAATGGGATGGCAATTCCTTTAAAAAGCTATCAGAAATGATCTCAAACTTTATTTTCTTTTCAGAAGCCTTACCCAATTTTCCTAACAGAATAGCTTGGACTTTCGTGTCTTTGATATGGTTAAAAACAATAGAATTCTGAAATTGCAACACCTGTGTTTCAGATTGGAGCATTTCAATGGCCTGTTCGGTTTCTCCTAGCTGCAGCAGTCCTAATAACACATATAACTTATTGGTATATTCATGTGTTTGCGCACGAAGATCTTCCGAATAGCTATTTACTTCTGATAGGGTGTTTAACATTTGCTCAATTTCTGTTTTATCACGAAAAGAAGCAACCACTCCACTTACGCCAGACTCTTCAAAGAGTGGAGTACAGTTGACAATAACAGTTTTATCTTTCCAGACCATTTCTTTATCAACTTGTGGGTTTCCTGATTTTAAAACTTCATATAAATAATCAGAAGGAAACAGGCCATCTACTTTTATATGACGGACTGACCCGTTTATTTGTAATAGTCTTTTAGCAGGCTGATTCATCATCGTGATGAATCCCTCTTTATTAATAGCTAAAATCCCTTCTTTCACTCCATGAAGTACAGCATTCTTTTCTTTATATAGTGCAGCAATTTCAAAAGGTTCTAGCCCCATGGTATCTTTGCGAATATTTTTTCCCAGAAGGATACTTCCAAAAAGAGAAACCAAAAATGCGAAAAGAGATACAAGAAGTACCTTGTTAAGATTATTTATAATTTGCTGATGGACATCTTCAAGCAAAAAACCTACAGAAACGATTCCGATCACTTCACCCTTTTTATTAAAAATAGGTGATTTTCCTCTTATTGAAGGCCCGAGTGAACCCTTAGCCTTAGACACATAATATTCCCCTTGCTTAATTGCCCTCTCATTATCTCCACCTTTCATTTTCTTACCAATCATCGATGGTAAAGGATGCGAAAATCTTGTCCCCTCTTTGTTTCCGATGACAACAAACTCTGCACCGGTTTCATTCCGAATCTTCTCTGCTAAAGGCTGTATTGTTTTGGATGGATCATTTGTCTGAACCGAAGAAATAATCGTGGGTATAAATGAAACCGTTCTCGAAATTTCAAGCGCCATCCTGCCCCTGTTTTCCTCTATTTGTTTACTTTCCATATAACTGAAAAATACTGTTAACAAAATGATTAAAAATAACCCTAGTAATAGAACAAGCCCAAATATTTTTATCTGTAGCGATATGTTTTTGGATTTCAGGTGGCATACCTCCTTATTGAACTGCGTGGAATCGCACAAAATTCATTATATCCTTTTAAGGCTCAGATTTCTTTGTGGAAGTTGCCGTTAGTAAAAATAAAAAAAGTACCCCTACGAAAGAGGTACATTGAGTAATTTAAACTATTTTAAAGTTGTAGCCACTGTACTTTCGGGTGATGTTACTTTGTCATAAAAATCGACGAATTTATCACGGTCGGCACTGTCACGGTAAGCCATGGCCACACGTGGATGTTCATTCAGTACACCTGAAATCATATAAGGAATGATATAGCCCCACTCCCACTTTTCACGCATTTCAAGCATATGTTTCTCAATAACTCCAAGAACTGGTTTAATCTCATAGCTTGATTTTTGGATGTAGCTAACGAGAAGTTCTGTATTACAGTTACCTGCTGCCCGTCCCATGCCATATACAGACGAATCCAAGTAGGTAACCCCATTTCTAAGTGCAGTTAATGTATTGGCAAAGGCTAACTGCATATTGTTATGTGTATGAATTCCCAGTTGTTTGTTAGGGATCATCTCTTTGAATTTCTTTACTTGATGCTCAATATCTACTGGGTCTAGACTACCAAAAGAATCAACAATATAGACCACATCAACAGGGCTTTGCTTCACCAATTCAAACGCTTTAATCAGCTGTTGTTCAGGTACACTTGATAATGCCATAATGTTAAGGGAAGTTTCATAACCCAAATCATGGAACATCTGGACAAGTTCTAAGCCCTTATCCACTTCACGGATATAGCAAGCCACACGAATCATATCTAGAACACTTTGTTCACGAGGGAGAATATCGTTGGGATCTACACGCCCAATATCTACTAGAGCTGATAGCTTGGTGAACTTTTTCACAGGGATAATTTCCTTCAAGAAGTTATCATCAAGAAATCTCCATGGATTTGGCTCGGTCGCATTAAGAAGTTTAGGAGAATTTTTGTAACCAATCTCCATGTATTCAACACCTGAAGCACTAAGACCTTCATACAAGTCTTGAACAAATTCGACACTAAAGTCCCAATTATTAACTAGCCCTCCATCTCGAATGGTACAGTCTAAAATTTTGCTACTTTGTTCCATAATCGTATTTCCCCCTGTATATTTCACTTTTTCAATATTATTTCACACTTTTATGCTTTTAAGCGCTAAAATTTCTTATTGTGTTTATATCACGGTTTGTCCAACGATGTCAACCTAATTTCCGAAAATTCGTAAAATCTTTGAATATATCAATATATTAGCCCTACTTTGATTTAAACATTTTCCCAGGATTTAATATACCAAGTGGATCAAATTGGTCTTTTATCATTTTCATTAGATGAATAGTACTAGCATGTTCTTTATATAGATAGTCAATTTTTCCAAGTCCAATTCCATGTTCGCCTGTAGCTGTCCCGCCACATTCAATCGCAAATTCTACAATTTTTTGGTTAACAGTATGTGCCATATCTGACTCAACAGGGTCCTTCGGATCAATCATAATTAATGCATGAAAGTTTCCATCTCCTACATGCCCTACGATACCGCCAATCAATCCATACTCTTCAAGTAACGAACTTGCATGAGAAATGGCATCCGGAAGCTTAGATAATGGTACACACACGTCCGTACTCATATTTTTCTTCGCTGGATAACCATGTTTAAAGGCATATGCAAGGGTATGACGTGCCTCCCACAACTTCGCTTTTTTCAGAGAGTCTGTTTCGTATTCAAATTGAGAACAACCTTCTAAGTCTGCTAATTCTTTCGCAAATTTAACATCGGCCTTTATCCCTTCTTCATTTCCGTGGAACTCCATAAATAGAGTTGGCTGCTCAGGGTATATAGTTTCGTTATGTATATTTACTTGTTTCATAGAACGAGCATCTACAAGTTCAATACGGGCTATGGGGATGCCTGATGAGACCATAGCATTCGCGGCCTTAATCGCATGATCGACAGAAGGAAAGACAGCTCTGCAAGCAAGTGTCGCTTCCGGAATTCCAAAAACTTTTAAAGTGATTTCAGTAAAAACTCCTAATGTTCCTTCTGAGCCAACAAATAAAGGTGTTAAATTATATCCTGAAGAAGATTTTGCCGCTAACCCGCCTAGGTTTACTATTTCCCCATTTGCTAAAACTACTTCAAGTCCTCTAACTACATCTTTCATGGCACCATATTTAACAGTGGTTGTACCTGAGGCATTCGTACTCGTCATCCCGCCAATCGTCGCGTCTGCACCAGGGTCAACTGGAAAGAAGAGACCATACTTTTTAAGTGCCTTATTTAATTGTTTTCGAGTCACACCTGGTTGTACCTTAATAAGAAGGTCCTTTTCCCTAACTTCAATGATATGATTCATGAATTGAAAATCCATTGAGATTCCGCCTGAAACGGGGATTGGATGTCCTTCTAGGCTGGAACCTGCCCCAAAAGGGACAACTGGTATTTTATACTTATATGCTATTTTCATAATTTCTGAAATCTCTATTTTACTTTTAGGGAAAACCACGATATCTGGTTTTACAGGTTGATGATACGATTCATCCTTGCTATGATGTTCTAAAATGGTAGGATTTTCACTTATTTGTTCATCAGGCAGAAGGTCTCTCAGAGCTTTTTTCCATTCCAAAGATTATACATCCTCTCATCGTAAGTAATTATTAATTCATTATTACTCTATTATTATCTTTTTACAAATAATTCACACAATTCTCCGCAATGTTTTTCTATTATCCAAATAGATTATGAAAAAACAGTGTTATTTTATCTTATGTTTGCTGGTCTAATTGTTTGGAGGCGACCAACTAATATAAAGGTAAATGTTAACGAATAATTTGCTATTAGACTAGTTGAAAAAGGCATTGGATTTTAAAATCCCAATGCCTGAATGTTTCCTTCTTTCATTTTAAACTGCTTTAGATAAGCTAATGTCTTGTACTTCAGTAGTTTTTCCTTTTTTCAAGCTAATCATTGCGATAAAGGAGATACAGTAGAGTAGTGCGAGATATCCCATTGCTGCCGTAACATTAGCATGCTGCAAGATATATCCTACTAATATTGGAGATAATCCTCCTAATGCTCGTCCAAAGTTAAAGATTGTGTTGGTTGCTGTGCTTCGAATTTCTACTGAATAGAAACTGCTTATTAATGCCCCATAACCCGCAAACATACCATTCGAGAAGAACCCGACGATTGCACCCCCGATTAATAGACCAGCACTCCCTGACGCATAGGCATATAAAAAGACAGCGACCGCTGATGCGAATAAGAAGACTCCATATGAGCGTTTCATCCCAAAGCGATCGATAAAGTGTCCAAAGGTTAACATTCCTGCAATCATACCAGCCGCAGTGCTAATCGTCCAAAGGGCAGAGTTTGAAACCGACAAACCTTGGGATTGTTGCAGCATAGATGGAAGCCAAATCATCAAACCATTATATCCAGCAATTTGGACAGTTGCCATGATCGCTAGAGCAATCGTTGTTACTGAGGTTCTTGGCGTCGCAAACAATTGCTTTAATTTCCATTCTCTGGGTACAAGTTGTTTTTTATTCTGGGTTTTCAACCATTCAGGTGATTCATCCAATTTCTTTCTGACGATAAAGGCGAAGATAACCGGAACCAATCCGGTGAAAAACAATCCCCTCCAGCCCCATGAAGGAAGGATGATTGCACTAAGAAGAGCAGCAAGAATCACACCGTATTGAGCACCAACGCTGACATAAGAAGAAGCTCGTCCTTGTTTATTTTTTGGCCACGCTTCCGCTACAAGCGCCATACCGATCCCGTATTCCCCTCCTGCACCTAAGCCGGCAATAAATCGAAAGATGTAAACTTGTTCAATATTTTCGGCTAAGCCGGTTAATGCGGTACCGATAGCAAATAGTAGAATTGTGTAAGTAAAGATTTTAACTCTCCCAAATTTATCTGCTAATATACCGAAAATGACTCCCCCAGCTAGCATTCCTAGATTTGTAATAGAAGAAATGAGACCGCCTGCCACCATGTCAATATGAAACTGAGCAATAATCATTGACATGGCAAAGGAGATAAACATGATATCCATGCCCTCTAATGTTAACCCTGCAACTGATGCGACTACTGTTTTTCTGCGATAATCCATTTCTGTCGTTCTCCTTTCAAGCCTCTCTGGACTATGATTAAAAGATAGTTGGCAAAAATAAAATGCCCTTTCATCCAAAGGACAAAAGGGCATTCATATACGTAACAAAGTATATATGAATTTTACTTTCGCCTTTTTGGCCTCTCTGGACCAATTTAAAGGAATTTAATTTCATCTAATAGTATCACGATAATTTTCATGTGACAATAAGAAATAACTAGTATTTTCTTTTGGAAAGAAGGTCATCACATTATTCACTTCTATTAAATGATTCACTAAGATTCTTTAACGTGTAAAGTCTGCCAGTTAACAGAAATAATTCATCGTAACTATTTTTTACGTATTCCTCAATAATTTTGAGCCCTTCTTTAAATTGATCCACTAAATAATACGTATACTTTTCATCCCAATCAAACTTATTAATTCTAAACAATTCATCTGAAAGGATCTGAAACTTATACTCTTCAATAAGAAGTTTTATTTGAAACAATTTGTCTGGTGCAAACCTGTTGCTGTTTTTATTGATATGACTTTTTTGAACATATGTTATAAACCCATTGATATTTTCAGCAAGCAAATTCGCCTTTTGCATCTCAAACTTCATAACGCACACTCCTCACTATCGAAAAAACATTATTATGAAGAGTGTATGTTTTGAGACATCAGTCTGACACCCTTTTTCTTTTTTAATGAATATAAAATGAATAAAAGAATGAACCAAACAGGTGTTAATAATAAAGCGGTACGAGTTGCTTCGGCAAATAGCATAATAATAAGAATGAGTGCAAATAACGTTAGGACGACATAATTGATAAACGGTGTGAACGGTGCTTTAAAAATCGACTTTTCATGTAAATCAGGACGTGATTTCCGGTAGCGCAAATGACAAATTAATATGATGCTCCAAACCCAAATAAAACAAATCGCACTGATCGTTGTCACGATACCAAAGGCTTGTTCTGGAATCAGTTTACTTAAAAGAGCACCGGCTGATAGAACAAGAGTGGAAATAAATAATGCGTTACTTGGTACATGGTTTTTATTTAATTTAGCAAATTTAGCAGGTCCCTGTTTATGACCACTTAAATTAAACAATATTCGGCTGGTTGAAAATAATCCGCTGTTACACGCTGAAGCAGCTGATGTCAAGACAACAAAATTAATAATTCCTGCTGCAATTGGAATACCTACTAAGCTAAACGTCTTAACAAATGGACTATTAGCTGCATTCAGTTCTGTCCAAGGATTGATACATAAAAGAATGAAAAGGGCTCCCACATAGAAAAATAGAATTCGCAACGGGATTTTATTAATGGCAGATGGAATATTTTTTCGAGGATTAGATGTTTCCGCTGCGGAGACACCCACTAATTCAACACCTACAAATGCAAAAACAACCATTTGAAAAGACAAAAAGAAACCTGATATCCCATTTGGAAAAAGACCACCGTGTCCCCAGAGATTCTTGATTGAAACTGTTCCCGAATCGGTTTGAAATCCAATAACCAATAAAATGATTCCTATTACGATTAAAGCTAGAATGGTAATTACTTTGATGATTGCAAACCAAAACTCTAACTCTCCAAATAGCTTTACGGTTAGTAAATTTAATCCCAATAATACAATTAAGCAGATTAAAGCAGGTATCCATTGCGGAATATCGAACCAATATTGCACATATACCCCCACAGCAATAATATCAGCCATGGCGGTCATGATCCAACAAAACCAATACGTCCATCCTGTCACATAACCAGCCCACGGTCCAATGTACTCTTCCGCAAAATCCGTGAATGATTGATAGCCCGCATTCGATAATAGCAGTTCCCCAAGTGCCCTCATCACAAAAAAACAAGCAATACCAACGATTAAATAAGCAAATATGATAGATGGACCTGCTAACTGGATCGCTCTTCCTGAACCAAGAAATAAACCTGTACCAATCGTACCGCCAATCGCAATGAGTTGTACATGACGATCTTTTAAATCTCGTTTTAATTCTTGCTGTGCCATTTTCATTTCCTCCTTATTTTTGTAAAGTTCATGTTGTGAATTGATGAGCAAAAGGTTAAAAACCATAAAAAAAGAGACTGGATCAGCTCCAATCTCATGGTCATAAGAATAACAAATAATATTTATCACTCTTTTATCAGAATAACAAATAAAATACGTACTCTTCTGTCCTTTTGCCTGAGATTGTGAACCCTTCGGCGCCGCAGATTTCTGCGGTCTCTCCAGAAGCTGCTCCTGCTATAGTTTGACCCATAGCAATCATAGCTTGCTTATTATTTAATTTTGAATAGAAGAACCAAAGGTTCAAAATCCCCACTAAAAATTATTCAACCATCATCAAGTCTTAAGATTTACATTATTGTTAAATAATTTTTAATTTTAGTAGTATTCAATCACTTTGTCAATACATATTTTCGGGGCCCAGATTGGAGAACAAAAAATAAACCCACCTCATTCGTGAAGGGGTTCATTTTTTTCTTAATCTCCTAGGACCAAAAAATATTGAATATGATTGGCTGAGATGGGAGTGACCGCCATAATGCGATAACCGATACTTAGTAATTGTGACAAAGTTTCTGCACAATTTTGCCGTGGCGGCTCAATTGGAGCATGGTAACTTTTATAAAGATTTAAGAATTGATTATGGTTTGTACAATGGAGCAAGATCACATGTCTACCAGTCCATGCTTGACCAATCATTGTTTGTGGTTGACCTTGAATTTCCCTTTTATTTCTCATAATGTACACCCTCGTGGATTGATACTATAGATTTTGGAAAAAACCTTGTACAATGTTCTTACCATTCCTAACACAAAACGATAATTCTATAAGGTGTGATTTGGGCGGGGATACTTTTGGTGGCTGGTCCATAAATGACAATAAGATTCCTGTTCGCGGGGTTTCTTGTAAAGGGTTGCCCATTTGTTAAAAGTATTTGGGTATATGGAGATATATTTAATCGTAACCGTCCATCACTACTCTCTAATTCACTATTAAAGTAATCAACTTTTACATTCTGATATGGGCTATCTTTAACCATGACAAGCGCTGGATATTGTGGAGGGTAAATAAGAATAGCAGGTGCATTTCCGTCATAATAACCAGTCACGCGATCTCCTATAGCCACAATTGCATGGTCAACAAAATAAGTCGTTGATGACACCACGAAATTCACAATTGCTCCCGTGCCGTTTTCTACAGATATTAATTTATTACAGCCTTCTCCTGTACCATTTTGACCTACAAGGTCAGTAATCATGGTGACAGTTCCATGAAACGAAAAAAATTTAGTCATCCATTTACCTCCTAGCTGATAAAAAATGCAGCTCGACACTAGTACGTACTGCTTAACTTTGTTCCAAAAATCTCTGTTGCCAATGATGTGGATATAAATTGAGTTCCATTCCATGTTAAAAGGTTTTCGACATAACCTAATGTATCCGCATTAGATGTACCAATAATCCGTTGAAGAACGAGTAAATCATAATTTATTCCTTTTCCATTTGTAACAATGGGATATAACGCAGTTGCTGCAAGAACCTCGCCCTGAACTGGCTGTTTTAATTTTCCATTTTCATCATAGAGCTCAGATAGATAATCATAACCTTTGTAACTAATGTCTAGGGTGAAAAGCAAATCTAACGAAGGGCTTCCTACAGTCACTTTATAAAAATCCTCATAATTGACTTTGAATCTATAACTTTTATTATATTTTTCAACATCAAACAATAGCATAGGGATATTATTTCTATAGGAGTAAATATAGAAAATACCGTATCCTCCGCTTCCCCCCGTTTCAATACTTACCAAAATATCCAATATATTATCATTAGAAAAATCCCCGAGAAAAAGCTGAGCATTATATCCAGTATTATTTTGAAGATTAATAGATGAAATCCGTTTCGAACGCCCGTCTTGAATGACGAGTGTAATTTGATCAGCAAAGACTTCAGTTTCACCGTTTTTTCTTCCATATAAATAGACGTAATCTGCTATACCGTCACCTGTAACATCACCTTTCCTCATGTCAAGCAACATAAAGTTTCCAGGATAAGTATCATTAACAAAGGTTTGTTCTTGAAATTGCCTGTACAAATAGATCCCCCCTTCAAACATTTGTATGACTTGATTTACCATATGCAGGTAAATGCCTAGATGACACCGTTTTTAGGTCCGGAAGGAGTTTTACTGAAAAATAAATACACTTATACGAAAGTACAAGTTGATAGGTAAATAACTATTGAATAACTTACGACAAATCCAATCGTTTACTTGCTTTTAATAAGGCAACAGAAACTCAAAAGAGAGCGGATACTTTCCCCCTCTCTATTATTGATGCTTAGTTTTCATTCTTTTAGTCTAGGTTTAGCAGGATCACAGTTGGGTGGATCAAGTTTTGTCGATTCTGCTAACTTCATTAGATAATAACATTCTTCACGATACATATGATCCGCCATTAAGGGGGCAAAGGTACCTAATGCTTGCTTACTTAGTCTAAGTTCTTCTATTTCCTGTAGAAAGTTTTGAAATAACTTAATTTCTAATTGACTGTCTAAGTTCATTTTATCCAAAGCAGGAAAAGACGCTAAATTGGTTCTTAAATACCCTGCAAGCTCCACGGATTTTAAGTAGAAATTCTCAAAGTTCTTCAAATATGAATTACTTTTTTCTCTAAGTTTTTTTTCAACACCATCTAAATTGGTGGATATTGCTTCTGCATGCCCCGCCGCATCCAATAACCATAATAGGTGATGGTGGAGCTCGTGATACACAGGCGGGACTTCCCCAGCCTTTAAGTGCTCTAAAATTCTTAAATACTCCTCTAATTCATTTACCATATGATTTATAAAGGTAGGTGAAAGGTGAATTTTTATTTTTCCAATCAGATGTTTTCTTAATAATTCCAATTTAAATTCTCTTAATTTTATAACTTCGGATTCAGCTTCCCTGGATAATGTCCATAAATTTGCGGATTCCGTACGCTCAAGTAATGTGTCAAATTCTCTTATAAATGTTAAAGTCGTTTCAATTTCCTCTGTTTGAACGGGGGCTAACGATTCGTATATAAACCTTGAATGATCACCTAATATTTGGAGCCAGAAACGGTGTTCGAATCTAGCTGTTTTCTCAAAAACATCATTCATGTTTATTCCTCCCAAATAGTAATCCACACACTATATTAATATTATTCTTCTAACTTGCTTCTTATGAACAAAGTTAGGAAAAAGAATCAAGCATAACCTTGCCGCGAAAAGGTATAAACATCTTCTTGAAGGACTAGCATATGATTAGTAAGTAAAAAGGAGACCTATGTTTATTGACATTGGTCTCCCTTAAGTTTCATAATTTATTTGTATATTATTTTATGTCCTTCAGTAAATCCTCATAAATTTCGTTATATTCCTTAGCAGATTGCAACCAACTGTAATCTTGACCCATTGCCTTTTTTACTAAGTTAGTCCAGTATTCTTTTTGATGATAAAAATAAATGGCTCTTTTAATGGTATGGAGCATATCATGGGCGTTGAAATTCTTAAAAGTGAAGCCGTTACCATTACCAGTAAATTCATTAAAAGAATGGACGGTATCATTTAAGCCACCGGTTTCTCTGACAATGGGGATTGTTCCGTACTGTAAGGCAATAAGCTGTCCTAATCCACAGGGTTCAAACTGTGAAGGCATTAAAAATAAATCAGCCCCCGCATAAATTTGATGTGCCAGCGTTTCATTAAAGCCCAAGTATACTCGTACTTTATCCGGATACTTATGTGCCATTTGCTTTAAGAAGTTTTCATATGTAGGGTCTCCTGAACCAAGCACTATGAATTGGATATCTTCCTGAATCATATTTTGAAATACATGGAGTACTAAATCCAAGCCTTTTTGACTTGTTAAGCGTGTGACCATGGCAATGATTGGCGTACTTTCTTTTTCTGGCAGCCCAAAATATTGCTGTAATTCTTGTTTATTTTCCACTTTGCCTTCTAGGGATTCGAGGTCATAAGGTAGAGCAATATCACGATCTATTTTAGGATTATACACTGTATCATCAATTCCATTTACAATTCCAATTAGCTTATGACTATATTTTCGTAATAACCCGTCAAGTCTTTCCCCAAAATATGGATTTTGAATTTCCTCTTTATATGTGGGGCTGACAGTGGTTACAATATCAGATGCAATAATACCACCTTTCATAAAGCTAATATTCCCATAAAATTCAAGTTGTTCACTATTAAAATATTGATGGCCTAATCCTAGCTGCTCACTCATCACCTCATATGGAAAAATCCCTTGAAATTGTAAATTGTGAATCGTAAAGACTGTTTTAATATCCTTATACATTGGTATATGACGATAATTAGCATCTAGTACAAAATTTACCATTCCTGTATGCCAATCATGGCAATGGATCACATCTGGAATGAAATCGAGATGCGGAATACACTCTAGAACGGCCTTAGAGAAAAATGAGAATCGTTCACCATCATCATAATGACCATATAAGGAATCTCGAAAAAAATAATATTCGTTATCAATCAGATGATAGGTTATTCCATCATGCTCAGCAGTTAGGATACCGCAGTATTGACTGCGAAATCCTAACTGTACATTTATCGCTTGTTGAAAATGAAATAAATTTTTAAGTTTCTCAGGAATTAAACTGTAATTTGGTAAAATAACACGTACTTCAGTCCCTAATTTTTTTAACGCCTTAGGAAGTGCACCCGCTACATCCGCAAGGCCCCCTGTTTTGACAAACGGAACACACTCTGATACTGCAAATAAAACTTTCACGTATTCTCAACGCCCCTTTTGGACTTTCCCTTTTTCTACTAGGTAGGGTTTCTCTCTCGTACCTACCAATTGTACACCATTATCAATCTTGACATCCTTATCCAAAATTACACTATCTAGAATACAATTCTCTCCTATTTGACACTTCTGCATAATAATAGAATTACGAATCACAGCTCCTTTTCCAACTTTAACCGAACGGAAAAGAATACTATTATCTATTTCTCCTTGAATAATACAACCATTTGCAATCATCGAGTTCGTAACCTTTGCAGCATTTTTATATTGTGTTGGCGGCTCATCCTTTACCTTCGTAAAGATTGGCTCATTCTTAGTAAAAACCTGCTTCCATACGGTTGGCTGCAGCAAATCTAAACTATTTTGATAGTAGCTTTGGAGAGAGTCAATTGTGGTAATATAGCCAGCCCATTCATACATATTAATTTTAAATTTATGACGTTTATCATGTATAACATCAAAAATCGTGTAATATCCTTGATTTTTGTATTGTTCAAACAGAGAGAGTAATAAATTCTTGTCCAAAATGTAAGTTTGCAGCGATTGTCCATTATGAAAAACTTCAGTAATATCTGCTTCATTTTCGATATGGTGATCTAATATTTTACAAAAATCAATGGATCCGATTGTATTGCAATTCGTAATTACTACGTATTTTTGTTTACTTCGTAAAAAATAAGTAATATTTTTCGCAAAATGGGCAAAGGAACCAAATCGCTCGATTCTAGAAGTGCCCTCAGGAGAAAAGACAAACAGACCATCACGCTTTCTGTCCAAGTCCCATTGTTTACCGGATCCTAAATGATCTATCAGTGAACGGACTTCTTTTCCCGTAAAAATAGCTACATTCGTAATGCCTGAGTTCACCATATTTGATAACATAAAATCGACTAATCGATATCGGCCGGCAAAGGGAAGTGATGCGAGAGACCGATGAGCAGTTAGGTTTTTAAACGTGTCAAATTCATTAGTTGCATTAATAATTCCAAGCATTGAGCACGGCATAGAATCGCCCTTCCTTTTCTGAATTTTTAACTAATCTTCCTCCGCATACAATATGACGGCATCACTGTTCTTTGAAGGGCGAATTACGGCATTGTCCTCCACTTTCATTCCTGGAGCGATAATAGCGCGCTCAATCACCGCATTTTTCCCGACTCGGGCATCTGGCATGATCACAGAGTCATGGATTACACTTCCTTCTTCCACTGTAACTCCTTGGAACAAAACGGAATGCTTAATTGTCCCTTCTACAATACAGCCTTCATTTATTAATGATTCTTCGATGTGAGCAGTCGGTGCGATATATTGTGGCGGATGGTTTGGATTAACCGAGTAGACTCTCCAATTCCGGTCATAAAGATCCAAGTTCGTTTCCTCTTTTAATAAGTCCATATTCGCCTCCCACAGGCTGCCTACAGTCCCAACATCCTTCCAGTAACCTTTGAATGGATAAGCCACAACCTTTTTCTTTTCTTCGAGTAGTAGTGGAATTATATCCTTGCCAAAATCATTGGATGATTCAGGGTTTTTATCATCCATTTCTAAAAAGGTTTTTAAAACCGGCCATTTAAAAATGTATATTCCCATCGATGCTAAGTTACTTTTTGGATCTTTCGGTTTTTCCTCAAACTCAATAATGTCTAAATCCACATTTGTATTCATAATCCCAAAACGGCTTGCTTCCTCCCAAGGCACCTCAATGACAGAGATGGAAACATCTGCCTCCTTATCAATATGATAATCGAGCATTTTAGAATAATCCATTTTATAAATATGGTCTCCAGACAGAATGAGGACGTATTCTGGATTGTATTGTTTTAAATAATTTATATTCTGATAAATCGCGTTCGCCGTACCTTTATACCACCTAAGACCTGCCGTCTCCGAATAGGGAGGCAAAACGGTAACGCCGCCACTAATTCTATCTAAATCCCAGGCGTTTCCAATTCCAATATAAGTATGCAATACAAGGGGCAGATACTGAGTCAATACTCCAACCGTATCAATTCCTGAGTTTGTGCAGTTACTTAATGGAAAGTCAATAATTCGATATTTCCCTCCAAATGAAACCGCCGGCTTTGCTTTATCTCTTGTTAGTGCACTCAATCGGCTACCTTGACCGCCTGCTAGCAGCATGGCTACGCACTGTTTTTTCTTTCCCATATCTTTTACTCCCCTTTCTTGTTTTCACTGGTCGTAAGATGGATATACCGAAAGGCGGGATCGTCATTTCTAGATGACTTGTCTGGTTATGAAACGCTTTATCAACGGATTTGATCTTCTTTTTATTTATTTGCCCAGAGCCACCAAAGGAAACCGCATCACTATTAAAAATTTCATGGTAATAGGTGTAGGATGGAACCCCAACTTTAAAATTTTCATATACGATTTCGGTAAAATTACAAACGATAATAAGAAGATTACTTTCTTTTTTTCCTTTTCTTATAAAAGAGAAAATACTTTGATCTTTGTTATTAGCATCAATCCACTCAAATCCTTCATTTGAATGATCTAGCTCCCACAATGCTTTCGTACGTTTGTAGAACTGCATCAATTCTTTAAAGTAATGATGTAAAACGCGGTGCATCTCAAATTCGTCTAATTCCCAATCTAAATCCTCTAAATCCTTCCATTCATCAAACTGACCAAATTCTCCACCCATAAATAGGAGCTTTTTACCGGGGTGCGCCATTAGAAACCCATATAATAAGCGTAGCTGGGCAAATTTCCGCCAATAATCGCCCGGCATTTTATTTAAAAGTGATTTTTTACCGTGTACAACTTCATCATGTGAGAATGGTAGGACAAAGTTTTCAGAGTAAGCATACATAATAGAGAAAGTTACTTTATCATGCAAATACTTTCTATCCCGAGGTTCCGCCTCCATATATTTCAAAATATCATTCATCCAACCCATATTCCATTTATAGTTAAAGCCTAAACCACCTTCATAAGTAGGTCCTGTGACAAGCGGCCAATCTGTCGAATCTTCTGCAATCATTAAGACTGTAGGATCTGTCTCAAAAACTACTTCATTCAGACTTTGTAAAAAGGAAACAGCGTATTCATTTTTTTGAAATATACCCCCAGCATTCCAGTACAACATATTGGCAACCGCATCCACACGAAATCCATCAACGTGGTAGTATTTCATCCAAAATAAGGCGTTAGAAATTAAAAAGCTTTTGACTTCACCTTTCCCCAAATCAAAATTTGCTGTTCCCCACACCTCATTCTCTCGGACAAATACATCTTTATATTCATAGGCAGGCCGGCCATCAAACATATATAAACCATGGGCATCCTTACAGAAATGTCCAGGAACCCAATCAAGAATAACACCGATACCATTTTGATGGCAATGGTCGATAAAATACATTAAATCGTGTGGATTGCCATATCGACTTGTCGAAGAAAAGTATCCTGTTCCTTGATATCCCCATGAACGATCATACGGATGTTCAACGAGCGGCATCATTTCAATATGTGTAAAATGATGCTCAAGCACGTATGGAATCAGTTCATCAGCTAACTCTCTATATGTATAAAATGTTTCCTTATCCTTTTTTCTCCATGAACCTAAATGAACCTCGTAAATGGCAAGTGGTTCTTCATAAACCCTTTTCTTTCTTTTATTTTCGAACCACTTTTGATCTTTCCAATTATATCCTTCAATATTATAAATAACAGAAGCAGTATGAGGCCTGAGCTCTGAATAAAATGCATAGGGATCTGCTTTTAAGAACGTATTTCCGGCGGCTGTCTCAATTTGATACTTATAGATTTCATCTTCTAGGAGGCCTGGTATAAATATGGACCATATTCCTTCGTTATTGAGCTTAGACATTCCATGATTGCTGCCATCCCATTTATTGAAGTTTCCGACCACTTTAACTTCAATAGCATGAGGAGCCCAAACAGAGAAGCGAGTACCCTTTACCCCTTTTTGCGTTTCAAGATGAGCACCAAATACTTTGTAGCTTTCATACAAACTTCCTTCATGAAAAAGGTGTACTTCATAATCTGTAGGATTTGTTACATTCACATTTTCACCTCTTTCTTTCAATGTTTTGGCTCTCTTGTAGTTTTTCATAAATGAAGTGATTAATGCATAACAAATAGAGTTTGCAAGAAGATGAAAACGACTCCGAAAAATCAGAGTCGCCTATATTAATTATCAGTATTTTTCAAGAAATAATTTATTACTTTTCTATACCGCCAAATATCTTTAGTATCAACTGGGAATTCCTTTATATCCCAATACGTTTGGTATTTCCTATGTGCAGTCAGTGTACCATCAGGATATTGCATAAACGTAAGTACTCCATTATTTTCTTCATCTTCTATGGCGATGTAGTGTTTAGAACCATCCCAGCTCGCCAAATCACCAAATCTCTCACAAAACTGCTCCACATTCGCTTTGCTTCGAATAATCATAACATTCCCTCCCGCCTCATTTTAATTTGATAGTATTATAACATACTAGAATGGTATTGCATTATTACAAGAGTTATAAAAGTCATAAAAATTCGCAATATTCATTAGATTTAATCATAGAAATAGTACAGAAGTATTAATTCGTTCCGTTCAAGCTCCTGGAGGGGAAATGAGCATGGTATTGGCAAGTAAACAGACATAATCAATTCGAACGATTGATTAATGAGGTAATTGAAATGATGAAAACCCTGCCATATTAATACTAACAATAAAAAAATCCCAAGCTAGATAGAATTTGTATATCTACCGCTTAGGGATTTTCTATTATATCAAAATCTTCTTCTTCGATTACGCAAGAACGCTGGAATATCTAGAGATTCTTCAGACTGTTCTGGGTGTCTGTCATAATCTTGCATTGGTTCACTTCGGTGGATTGGATTACGTTGTACTCGTTGCTCCCTTTGATATGGATTGGGTATTTCTTCAATTGACGGCTGGGTAGCTGTTGGAATTATTATATCCTCTTTCTCAGTGAAACCAGTGGCAATAACCGTCACAATAATTTCTTCTACTAAGTTCTCGTTTATAACTGAACCAAAAATCATATTTAATTCTTCATGAGAAGCAGAAGCAACGATATCTGCTGCCTCCTGTACTTCAAACAGACTTAAATTATTCCCCCCAGTTATGTTCATGATTACACCATGAGCACCATTAATCGAAGTTTCAAGTAATGGACTATTTAAAGCTTTCTGTGCAGCCTCAACAGCACGATCTTTACCTTTGGCAATCCCAATTCCCATTAACGCAGTTCCCTTATGGGACATAACCGTCTTCACGTCAGCAAAATCTAGATTGATTAAACCTGGTACAGCAATTAAATCGGAAATTCCTTGAACACCTTGTCGTAGTACATTATCCGCTTCACGGAAAGCTTCAATCATCGGTGTCTTTTTATCTACTATCTCTAATAAGCGATCGTTAGGAATAATAATCAAGGTGTCTACCGCTTCCCTCATACCGCTAATTCCATTTTCTGCGTTCGTTGCACGCTTTTTGCCTTCAAATTTAAACGGACGTGTTACAACCCCAATTGTCAGCGCACCAAGATTTCGGGCAATTTCAGCAATGGCAGGCGCTGCGCCTGTTCCTGTTCCACCGCCCATTCCTGCTGTAACAAAAACCATATCTGCGCCTTCCAACACTTCCTTGATTTGCTGTTTACTTTCTTCCACAGCTCTTCTGCCTATTTCCGGATTTGCTCCTGCTCCCAAACCCCTTGTCAATGCTGTACCGATTTGCATTGTGACGGCTGCCTTAGATTGATGAAGAGCTTGTGCATCGGTATTAACGGCAATAAATTCTACACCCTCAACGCCTTCTTCAATCATACGATTCACGGCGTTATTTCCCCCGCCGCCTACACCGATGACTTTAATCGTGGCGAGTTGGTCCATAGATGTATCAAATTCTAACATGTTCATTTCTCCTCTATAGTAATTTAGGTGGCAGGATTTTTCCTGATGCTTTCCAATAATCGCAGACCAAAAATTTTTTTCCAGATCGAAAAAAAGGCGGCATTTTTGATTTAGTTGTAGTCTACTTAACTATAAATATATTGTCCAGTTAAGATACACCTATTTATCTGATAAAAAAATAGTAAAAAAAACTCACCTTCAATTACTGAAACTGTCTTCTCTTTTTTATTATTTGGCTGTGTTAAACAAGTCTGTTGATTTCCGTTCCAGGCACAAGCGGTTCGCGGGCGTGCCGGGGAGCCTCCTGATATGAACGAAACTGTCAAGGCTCCCTACTTAAACTCGGTTTTGGTTTATTTTTGACCAACTCTAAGAAGAGAAGCTATTTTCGCTTCTTCGCTTACTTGGTTA
>NZ_JAMAUV010000035.1:0-35289 GCF_023714155.1 Neobacillus sp. MER 74 | reverse complement strand
AAGATGAGATTTCCCATAGCGCAAGCTAGTAAGAACCCTGAAAGATGATCAGGTTGATAGGTCAGAGGTGGAAGCGTGGTAACATGTGGAGCTGACTGATACTAATCGTTCGAGGACTTAACCAAATTTTAAGGTGAACTCTGAGTTTACAAACTTCTTCAGCATTATCTAGTTTTGAGGGAATGAAACCTCAAATTTTATAGTCTGGCAGTAATGGCGAGAAGGTCATACCCGTTCCCATACCGAACACGGAAGTTAAGCTTCTCAGCGCCGATGGTAGTTGGGACACGCGTCCCTGTGAGAGTAGGACGTTGCCAGGCAATAAAAAGACAATCAGTGATGGTTGTCTTTTTTTGTGCGAAATTTGGTGCTGTCACTCTTTTAAGGGTTAAGCCTGATTAAAAACAAAAGCTGCCAAAAAGGCAGCTACGGTCATCATTTGTTTAATCCAGAAATTTGTAAAAGGTTATTCTTATTTCAAATGTGTTTTTATCTTTTTAGCAATGATGTCCGTTGCTTTTTTCGGATTTAAACGATATAAAAAGTCCATTATTTTTGCATCATTTCCGGCTAATACCCGGTATTTTTTATTTTCCATCCCTTTAATAATGATGGCAGCTGCTTCATTTGGGCTGAGCATCTTATATGAATGGTTGTCGGCACCTTCTAATTCAATTCTTGCATTTTTGACGATGTTCGTGTCGACTCCACCAGGAAAGACGATCGTTACGCCTACATGGGTATCTCTAAGCTCTAAATGAAGGCCTTCAGTGAACATTTTAACGGCCGCTTTGGAAGCTGCGTAAACCGATTGAAGCGGTACAGGAAGAAATCCCCCCATGCTTGATACATTGGTTATGTGGGATTCTGGCCGGTTTAATAGGTATGGTAAGAATGATTTGCACATATAGAGCGTACCGTAAAAGTTGACATCCATCACTCTATGAATTTGTTCATAGTCAAGATCATTCACACTTTGAAACTGTTGAATAATTCCTGCATTATTAATAATTCCATCTATGTTTCCGTGCACGGCAATGATCTCCTCTGGAAGCTTTTCCACATCATCTCTGTTAGCAATATTAGCTATGTGTGTTGAAATCTTGTCGTTTCCATAGACTGTTGCTAATGATTTTATTTCCTCTAGCCCGGATTTGTGGATAATGGCTGCGACTTTAGCTCCTTTTTCTAAAAGCTGACGAACGAGTTCACTCCCAATCCCGCCTCCAGCACCTGTTACGACAATGACCTTATTGAATACTTTCATGCAATTCCCCCAATTTCCTCAATCCCCCAAACCTTCCGCAGTTCAGTTGGGATGAGAAGGGTGTATATTCATAATCGGTCATCGCTAGTGAGCCAACTTGACTGTTCTTGAACAATTCTGCAATTATTCGGTCCAGAACTGAATCGCCTTCCATCCGTAACTTTTTCAAAGACTCGTCTGTATATAACATTCATTTCCCCCTCATTACTAACCGTTGGTAGATTAAAAGACTTGAAACATTTTACATATATATTCCTATGATAATACTAATATGAAGAGTGCCTGACACCAATAGGTGATGTTCATTTTTAATGTAAGTTTATGAGAAACCCATCTGATTTTGTTAAAAGATGGGTTATTTCCTGCGAAATTAATAAATGCTTTTCGACATTCTTCTTGTCTGCTTTGCCTCTGGAATTCATATACATCAGTACTTGTAGAAGTTTTAACCAAACGTTTGAATAGTATAGCCTATACGATATTTAGTCGAAAGAGTGTCGGTTGGTGAGGGTAAATTCCAGTGCCTGTTACGCCCAGAGAAAAACAAAATACAACTCAATACCTTTCTTGTTAGAGATGCTAGATAAAGGCAACAATACAAGGTACAATATATAATGTAATTGGTTATATAGATAAAAGGGGAGTGTGTATGGTTACAAGAAAAGATGTGGCTCTGAAGGCAGGAGTTTCACCATCAACAGTGTCACGTGTCATCAATAATAACGGGTATGTTGCTATGGAAGTAAGAAAACGAATAGAAGCAGCCATTGCCGAATTGAACTACATACCGAACCGGGCAGCACAGAATTTACGGATGAAATCCTATAAACAAATTGCTTGTATCTCCCCCTCTATTAATAACTCCTTTTTTGCAGAAATGTTTATGGGGATAGAGGAAATGGCAATAGAGGTTGGATATTCATTATCTTTATATAATATTACAAAGAAAAAACCCGATTTTTTAAAGCAAGTTGTAGAAGGCCCTTATGATGGTTTGATTCTGCTAGCCTCACATGAATTAATTATGATTAAAGATATTCTCGAAAATATAAAAAAAATGCCTCTGTCTATCTACTGGGATCGAATTGATAAACTAAACATTCCGCTTAAGGCAGAAATTCCTCATGTATATGTTGATTTAAAGAAAGTAATGAGGCAATCTGTAAACCATTTGATAACAAATGGACATAAGGAAATACTTTTTTTAGGCCATTATTATCAAAAAGAAAAAAGCAGCAATCCAAGATACAAGGGCTATGAAATGGCTATGAAGGAACATAACTTAGAGATTAAGGAATATTATCGAATATTCGTTGAAATGTATGAAGATAAATTAACGACAGGGTATGAAGCGATTAAGATGTTATTGGATAAGGGGCAATATTTTACTGCTGTTGCTGCATCGAACGATTTGTTAGCTGCTGGGGCAATAAGAGCGATTATTGAAAGCGGGAAGAAGGTTCCTGAAGATATTTCAGTCATTGGTGTGGATAATATTGAGTTAGCTAAAATTGTGACACCCACGTTGACTACGATGAATATTCCAAAAAGGGAAATTGGCAAAATGCTCGTACAGCAGTTGATGGATCAAATTCAGAACGAAAATACAATTGAGAAAAGTATTGAAGTTGAAGTCATGTTAAAAGAAAGAGAATCAGTTAAAAAATTAATGATTTAGTAATTTTGAATTGACAACGATTACAATTTAATTTAGTTTAATAGCATAGCAGAAATTTTTAAATAATGTGGTTACGTGGCCATATTATTTTTTTCTGTAATATGGTTACGTGACCATATTTTTTTCTGGAGGGTGGTCACGTGACCATAGACTTTTAAAAAAAGGAGCGAAAAAAATGAAAAGGTTCTCAGTATTATTGTCAGTATTATTGGTTCTATCTGTTTTCTTGACAGCCTGTAGCAGTGGAAAAGATGAAAGGGCTAGTTCTACTGATGGAAAAGCTACAATTACTGTGGCATCCTGGAATGCCGCTGCAGATGCTTTAACCGAACAAATTGAGGGATTTAACAAAAAGTACCCAGATATAAGAGTGGAAGTGCTGCATACAGATACTGGATATTCTAAAGTTACCCCAGCTTTAGCAGCAGGAACAGGAGCTCCGGATATTATTCAAACACAAGCAAGGGATTTTCCGGCATTTCTTCAGAAGTTTCCTGATCAATTTGAGGATTTAACAGACGAAACGGAAAAATATAAAGATGATTTTATTGAGTCTTCTTGGAAAAGCGTTACACAAGATCAAAAAATATATGCCATGCCATGGGATGTAGGTCCAACGGCTTTATATTATCGAATGGATTTATTTGAAAAAGCAGGCATTGATGTTGAATCGATCAAAACATGGAGCGATTATATTGAAGCAGGTAAGAAATTAAAAGAAACATTCCCTGACACAGCGATGACCCTCTATACAGATGATTTTAATCTTTATGAAATCTTCTTAAACCAATTGGGTGGTTCTTATGTGAAAGATGGAAAAATTAATGTGAATTCTCCGGAATCAGAAAAAGCACTTTTACTTCAAAAGAAAATGAAGGATGAGGGCATTGCCATTAATGTTCATGACGGCAATGGACGAATTCCAGCGTTAACGAACGATAAAGCTGCTAGTGTTATTTTACCTGTATGGTATGCGGGCACGTTAAGCCATTCTGTTGAAAAACAAGCTGGTAAATGGGGCATCGTTCCGATCCCTGCTTTTGAGGAGGGTGGAAATACACAAGCCAATTTAGGCGGCTCTGTCTTAGCGGTGTCAAAACAGTCTAAAAATGCGGAGGCAGCATTTAAATTTATTGAATATGTGTTAACTACAGATGAAGGTCAAAAGATTATGCTAAAATACGGACTTTTCCCTTCCTATACTCCTTTCTATAAAAGTGAAGCATTTAATACAAAAGATGAGTATTTTGGAATGGAATTATATCCCTTCTTTGCAAAACAAACCACATCCATTAAAGATATGGAATATGGTCCGATTATGTTAGATGCAACGAAACCGCTTAAAGATATGATTGACGGTGTGTTAGCAGGAAATGATGTCAAGAAAATGATGGGAACTGCTGCAGAATCTATTTCAAAATCTACTAAGCTTAAAGTAAATCATTAAAAAAACTAATAAAGTAGGTGTTTGCTAGTTAAACACCTACTCTTATTTTAGGAGGTGCCAAAATGAGGGAAACAGCTGTTGGACAAATGACAAATCCTTCTATTGCTAGTAAGAAAAAAAGGAATCTAAAAAAATTAACTCCCTACCTATTTCTATCGCCGTTTTTTATCGTGTTTGCCATTTTCATGGTGTATCCCATAATTGAATCATTGTATTTATCCTTCACCTCTGCTCAAGGAAACCGTGCAGAATGGGTTGGATTGGAAAACTTTAAAAACATCCTAACGGACGGATTATTTTGGAAGTCCTTATACAATGTTTTTATCATATTAATTGTTCAAGTACCGCTCATGCTCATTATAGGGACATTATTAGCTGTCCTATTAAACTCTAAATTTATTAAGGGGAAGGCCATCTTTCGATTATGTATTTTTTTGCCGGTATTAATTGATTTAGTCACCTATTCCATTGTATTTACCCTTATTTTTAATGAGCAATACGGAATGATGAATTACGTTTTAGGTCTCATTCATATTGACCCTATTCATTGGTTTAGTGACCCGTTCTGGTCGAAAGTGTTAATTATTATTGCGGTGACATGGAGATGGACCGGTTATAATACGATTATTTTGTTGGCAGGAATCACAACGATTGATGACTCGTTGTATGAATCCGCTGAAGTGGATGGGGCCAACAAATTGACCCAATTCTTTAAGATCACCATTCCCATGCTAAAACCAATCCTGCTGTTTTGTGGAATTCTTTCTACCATTGGGACGATTCAATTATTTACGGAGCCTTCCTTATTGACTGCGGGCGGACCAAACAATGCTACCAATACACCTATTATGTACCTTTATCAATTTGGATTTCAAAGCTTCCAATTTGGGTATGCATCAGCCGCAGCGTATATCATTACCATTATCGTTGGGATTATTAGCTTCTTCCAAATCAAGGTTTCAAAAGGAGGAGAAATTTAATGAAAGGATCATCCTTCTTAACAAAATCAGCAGGATATCTATTTTTAATTCTGGTTAGTATTGCTTCTGTGTACCCTTTTTATTGGATGTTTGTAGGTTCAACTCTATCTGATAGTGACATATTTCAAAGTCCTCCAAAGTTATTACCAAGTGGGGAGTTTATGAATAACATAACGGGACTCTCGGCTTCTGCTCCTATTTGGCAGGCATTGGGTAATAGTTTACTCATCTCCACCATCTTTACGATTGCTACATTATATTTGTGTGCGATTGCAGGATATGCCTTCGCTAAATATGAGTTTAAAGGGAAAAATATCCTATTCGTTATCGTATTAATTACGATGATGCTGCCACACCAAGTGACATTAATTCCTTTGTTCAAAATGATCATCGGGTTCGGCTGGCAAGATCAACCCCAGTCAGTCATTTTACCGGCGCTCGCGAACGCCTTTGGGGTCTTTTTTATGAGGCAAAATATGATGAGTATTCCGACTGAAATGATAGAAGCGGCGAGAATTGATGGGGCTAGTGAAATGTCCATTTTTCATAAAATTATCTTGCCTACATCTTTACCGCCATTAGCTGCTTTGGGTATATTGAGCTTTATCCAACAATGGGGCAATTATTTGTGGCCGCTCATTATTTTACAGGATCGTGAGAGTACAACGTTACCTGTTCTATTATCTCAGTTAGTGGCTCCAGGCCAGGTCGTCTATTATGGCCAAGTATTAGCGGGAACAGTTATCAGCATTGTTCCGGTATTAATCTTATTCCTGCTATTGCAAAAGTATTTTATCAGCGGCATATATGGCGGATCTGTTAAAGGATAATATGGAGAGGAGAATAAAGATGCGTTTACAACATGATTGGGAAAACTTGAATGTGTTACATAAGAATCGACTGCCAGCCAGGTCAACCTTTTTTAGCTATAAGAGTAAACAAGAAGCCCTTACGTATGACCGAGGAGACTCTCAAGGTTTTTTATTGCTCAATGGTAATTGGAAATTTCATTACGCGAACTCACCGATGGAATCACCAAGTGATTTTTACCAGGAAGATTACTCCACTGATCATTGGACGGATATCAGCGTTCCATCTCATTGGCAATTAAAAGGATACGGAAAACCGCATTATACAAATGTCCAGTATCCTTTTCCAGTAGAACCTCCGTATATTCCATCAGAGAATCCAACGGGGTCTTACAGCCGCACCTTTTATGTCACGAAGGAAGCCTTACAAGGGAAGGTACATCTTATGTTTGAGGGTGTTGATAGCTCTTTCCATGTTTGGGTGAATGGATATTTCACAGGATATAGTCAAGGCAGCCGACTTCAATCAGAGTTTGATATTACTCATTTTGTAAGAGAAGGCGAGAACCGAATCTCCGTACGAGTCTATCAATGGGCCGAATCTTCTTATATTGAAGATCAAGATATGTGGTGGTTAAGCGGAATTTTTAGGGATGTTTATATTTTCTCAAAACCGGATGTGCATATCTGCGATCTGTTTTTGAATGGTACTTTAGAACCTGGCTATCAAGATGGCCGGCTTGATTTTGAAATTGCTTTATCAGGAGTGTATCAAGATCATTCAGTGGAAATAGAAATCCAACAGGAGGGAACTGTTGTCGCATTACACAAGCAAGGTGCAGCGGATGAAACGGTGACAGGTTCGATCCATTTGGATCAAGTGAAATCATGGAATGCTGAAACTCCTTTCTTATATGATGTGGTGGTTACTCTATTAAATCCTGAGGGGGAAGTGGTAGAGGTTATTCCACATAAATGCGGATTTAGGACGGTTGAGATTAAAGGCGGTCAATTACTCGTAAATGGTGTAGCCATTATGTTTAAAGGTGTTAATCGACATGACGCCCATCCTGATTATGGAAGGGCTGTCCCATTACGTTCCATGATTGAGGATTTAGTTTTAATGAAACAGCATAACATTAATGCCATCCGGACCGCGCATTATCCAAACGACCCGAGGTTCTATGATCTTTGTGATCAATTTGGCTTTTATGTGATTGATGAAGCTGATCTTGAGTGTCATGGGTTGACCAAGATTGGGCAGCCACATGTATTAAGTAATGATCCAGCATGGGAACATGCCTATTTAGATCGAATGGAAAGATTGGTAGAAAGAGATAAGAATCATCCTTCCATCATTATGTGGTCATTAGGGAATGAGTCCGGTTTTGGACAAAATCATGTTTCGATGTATGAATGGGCAAAAAGAAGAGACCCTTCAAGACTTGTCCACTATGAAGGGGAGACGAGAGAAATTTTGCTGGAGGATCACTTTATCCCAACGAAGGATCCAGTAGCAACGGATGTTCATACGTCCATGTACACACCCATTGAAAAATTAAAGGTAATTGGGGGATTAACCTACTTAAACAAGCCTCATATTTTATGCGAATATGCTCATGCAATGGGCAATGGCCCAGGTGGTTTCAAAGAATATTGGGAGACCTTTTATGCCTATGATCGATTACAGGGCGGTTTTGTATGGGAATGGGTTGACCACGGCTTACGCCAATTCACAGAAGAGGGTAAGGAATATTTTGCATACGGCGGTGATTTTGGGGAGACACCACATGATGGAAACTTTGTGATCGATGGATTGGTTCGACCGGATCGTGAGCCATCCCCAGCCTTAGCTGAATTTAAAAAGGTGATTGAACCCGTCGTTACATCCGATTTTAATGATAAGGAAAACACCATTCTTGTCCAAAATCGATTTGATTTTTCCGATTTATCAACGTTACAGTGTGAGTGGTTTATTGAAGCTGACGGGCAAATCCTTGCAGGTGGAATGGTCGATGTTCCAGCCATTCCTGCAAACACAGCTAAGGTGGTTGATTTACCAATTCATCTACCGACAGTGGTGAAGGTAAATACAGATTATTGGTTAAATCTCGTTTGGAAGACGAAAGAAAAGACACGATGGGCTGATTCAGGTCATACGGTTGCGTGGTCACAATATGAACTCCCAATCTCTCGTTTTGCTCAGATTGAATCACAATATTTAGGCCAATTATCGGTTCAAGATAAAACTTCCATCACGAAAATAGCTGGACCTGCCTTTGAATTGACCTTTAATAAACAAAATGGACGAATAGAAGATTTTTGTTTTGATGGTCAGCCAGTGATGTCCAAGGGACCAAGGTTACATTTCTGGAGAGCGCCAATCGATAATGATTTATTAGGTTCCGAAGAGTTTAACGCAAGCTCCGTTACCAAACGATGGAAGGAATATGGCGTACATGCCATTCAGCATCGAATCATTGGAACGGACGTCACCATCAGTGAAGATCTCCAGTCTGTTGTCATTCAGTGTGAAGCCAAACTGGCACCACCGGTTCTTGCGTGGGGATTCCATGTGGCCTATCTCTATACCATCCATGCGAATGGAAGAATTGTAGTGGAGATCAAGGGCGTGAAAACTGGTGAGGGACCTCAGTATCTGCCGCGAATTGGCGTGGAAATGGTGGTAGAAGATACCTACGATTACGTGCAGTGGTATGGACTAGGGCCCAATGAAGCCTATAGTGATAGCAGGCAGGCGTCGAAGATGAGCATTTGGTCATCAACCGTTGATCATTTGCATACGCCGTATGTGTTCCCGCAGGAAAACGGGAACCGCCATCAAACAAAATGGGCAAGTTTTACAGAAGAGAGTGGAAAAGGATTGTTCATCAGTGGCTCCACTTTTGATTTCACTGCAAGCTATTATACGGTTGAACAGTTGGAGGCCGCTAAACATACATGTGACCTATTTAAACAGCCGTATATCACCTTACATGTTGATCAACAGCAATATGGGCTGGGCTCAGCCAGCTGTGGTCAAGAGGTGCAGGAACAGTATCGCTTGGAAAACAAAAACTTTGAATTTACATTTTCAATGCTGCCATATGATGAAAATTCCCATTCACCCATTGCTTTAAGCAAAAAGTTTATTAGTGTAATAGATAAAGCGAAGAATGTAAGTAAGAGTGAAATCATTTAATAGAATGTATCCCCTTCATCATGTGGAGGGGATATATTTTTCTAATAAAATTTAAGTACCCCTATTTAGAAAATAAATTGACAAATTGAGGAATTTTATTAAACTAAAGGTAGTTTGTTTATCCTCGAATTCTTCACTAAAAATTCATTTAATATTAGCTGCTCCGCAAGTCTTTACTTTCTTCAATTGAAACCACATTAACCTCTTTTTTCACTCACATTAACAATCATTACGTTTAAAAATCTGTCCGAAGTTCCAATGAATTAAGGCATCGAGTATGTATGCGAAGTTTGATAATAGAAGAAAGCTGTAAAAGTTGATGAGGAGATGGATGCAATGGGATTTGAAGAAGAATATCAGGCCTTTTTAAATGCTCATTTACAGGTACGAACCGGTGAAAGGCTGCGACGCTTACAAGAAGGTCATAACCAGGCTGAAAGATTGTTTTTGAAACAAGTGTGGTGGCCTTTATTTTACCATTTTCGGTATCTTCATCCTGAGTATGAAGTTGATGATTTCAAGGATGGAAAAAAGTATTTGGATTTTGCTTATATTCGTCCCGCCATCCGGATTTGTTTTGAGGTCGATGGGTATGGCCCTCACCTAAAGAATATTAGCAGATGGCAATTTTCCGACAGCCTGGAACGTCAAAACCAGTTGGTGATTGATGGATGGACCGTGATTCGCTTTTCTTATGACCAAGTTAAAGAAAAGCCTCGTCAATGCCAACAGATTGTTCAACAAGTGATTGGCCAATGGCTGGGGGATGAACTGGATCAGACATCTCTGTCCTTTGTCGAAAAGGAAGTGCTCCGGTTAGCGATTCGAAAAGGAGAAGCCATATCCCCTAAAGAAGTCGAAGCGTATTTGAAGCTAAGTGACAAGACGGTAAGGAAGGTATTTTCCCAACTAGTCGACAAAAAGATGTTGATTCCCGCATCCGGGGTTAAGAGGATCCGCACTTATCAGTTGGGGGATCATGTTAAGCATCCGATTCCCGATTAGATAATTAGGCGGAAAAATTCCGCTTATTTAGAAATTATCATTAAGAGTAGCTTAAATAGCCGGAGAAATTCCGCCTATTTACTCGAAAAACGTGAAAATGGGGGATTTTGAAATGCATAAGCGGAAAAACTTCCCTTATTTACCCCGAAACGAGCTCCATTCTGCATTTAACCGGAAAATCTCCGCTTATTTTACTTCCGCTGATCAAGGACAAGAGACTTCTTATTTAAATGAAAGTGAGGCGGGACGGGGTTTTGAATATGTAACCAAAAGTGCCTGACACCCTTGGGGGTGTCAGGCACCGTTCCTAAAGTTGTGCGGCGCAAAACTTGCGATTGCCCTCTATAAGAATCGTCCCTTGGCAGCCTCGCTACTTACCATATGGACGGTATTCGACCTCGACCTTATCTTTTTCATGGTAGGGTGCCAGCATAAAGGCCGCTTTAAGGAGGGTATCTCCCTTATTAATTAAATAGTGGACCTTTTTCGGCTCCACATGGATAAAGTCTCCTTGTTTACATTGGAAAATCTCCTCGTCAATGTGAATTTCCAGTTCGCCTTCTAAAATAAAGAAGTTTTCTTCCATGAAGTTATGATAATGGGCTGTAAAATCCTGTCCTGGCTGCAGGACAACGATACCAAAGTTCATTCGGGGTCCTTTTTGCAGGTACTTAGGACCGCTGTCACCAAATCGGTAGTCTCGCTCATTCTCGTTAATAACAGTCATTTTGTTTCACTCCTTTGGATGTTATAGTCCTGGGGCAATCCACATATGGTTGGTGTGTCCTTGATCTGCCAGCTCTAGTTGCACCTTGTACACAGCTTCCCACTTTTTATATACCTCTTCATAAATGAAGTGATTCGATTCGTTTGGTTCAAAGGTTTTTTCAAATTTAACCACTTGAGTAATGGCTTCATTAAAACTTTCATAAATGCCCGCTCCTACACCAGCACAAATGGCCGCGCCTAGAGCTGTCGATTCCTTTACCACTGGAACTTTTACCTTTATATTCAGAACGTCGGCAACAATTTGGCACCATAGATCACTTTTTGAAGCGCCACCACCAAAAACAATCGTTTCCGGTGCTTTGTTTGTTATTTTGGAAATGATGTCAATATTGCCCTTTGTGACAAAAGCGGCATTTTCCATAATGGCTCGGTAAAACGTTGCTTTATTATAGGAGCTATCAAACTTAAAATCTATGAAACTTGGTGCCGCATGTTTCCATGAAAAGTAGTTCATTTTATCGGAAAACGTACAAATCATTCCATTGCAGCCTGCCGGCACATTTTTTGCTCTTTTCTCCATTTGGGCATAAATGCTTTCCCCGTTTTCCTTCTGAAGAAAGGCTTCAAGCTCACAAAACGTATCCCTGAACCATCTCATGATCAGTCCAGGAAAGAAGGCGATGGCTTCATATTGCCAAGTATTTGGGATGGCATGGCAATTCACTCTTACTTTACAATCATCATTGATTTCTACTTGATTGGTTGTATATTCATATTGCCAAAAGCTCCCGCCTAAAACAGCTGCATCTCCTTCATTGATGACCCCCATGCCAATGCAGCCTAATTGGGCATCGCCGCCTCCTGCCACCACGACCGTCTGCGTGCTTAATCCAGTAAGGGCGGAAAATTCCTCGGTAACCTGGCTAATGATGGATCCGCTTTCATTTACAATCGGAAAAATATCACTTCTAAGCCCTACCTTATCCGCAATGCTTGGATCCCAACCTCTTTTCTTAATATCAAAAAGGCCAGTGGTGCAGCCATTAGAAGGTTCAACAGAGATCACACCGGTCATACGATAGGTAATCCAGTCGTTCAGCATGGTAACGTATCGAACCTTTTGATAGGTTTCAGGGAGATGATTTTTTACCCATAGGATTCTGGGGATGGCGCCTAATGAAAAGGTCTGTCCGGAAATCTGATGAATGTCTGATTCAAGTGTGTCACTTATTTTACAAAGGTGAGCCACTTCCTCGTTGGATCTTGAATCCACGTTGGCACAGGCCCATAATTCCTTCCCGGTTTCATCGTATAGGACAATGGCTTCACGCATACTTGTGGTGGAAATCGCCACAATGTTTTCGGGATTAACCTTATTCTTTGCCAAGATTTCCTTTATTAATTGGATGATCATGTCTATATTTTTCTCGATAGCAAAGTCCATGGACCCTGGATACCGCTTATCTTCATGGTGGGTCCATTCTGATTGGGCAACAAATTGTTCATGGCCTAGTGTATTAAATAAAATGACTCTGACACTGCCGGTTCCGGCATCAATCGCCATTAGGTACTTTTCCATGTTAGCAACTCTTCCTTTCTATCATAATCAGGAGCATTTCATTCAATGAGATTTTTAGCCACCACCTCATCTGTTATTAATACATCGATATAGCCCCCTTTTAGGGCGCCGATAATCGCTTCCGTTTTTTCGGTTCCTCCTGCCACGGCAACCACATGGTTCAGTGATTTTAATAAATGGATATCGGTACTAACTAGCTGCTTATGCAAGGGAAGATCTAGAACCTGGCCATTTCGATCATAAAATTGGCTTAATAAATCTCCTGCAGCCCCCAATGATTTATAGATTTCCATTTCATGCGTGCTCAAATATCCTTCCTTTACAAGGGTGGCCCGTTCGTTTACTGCTCCAATGCCGATGATGGTAATGGTAGAATAAGGAATCATTTCAAAGATTTTCTTGATTGGTTTTTCATGAATTAACTGTTGGGCGAGGTGCTCTGTAGATGTTAATAATGGGGCTGGCATAATGTAATGGGTGTAATTGGGATTGGTGTAATAATCGGATGATGAATCGATCGCTGTGGGAATGTAGAATTTGACGCCCCCGGATAGCGAGACGAAGGTGACTTTATATTTCGTTGAGATATTTAAATGTCCCAAAGTTCCTGAAACGGCTTGCCCATACCCAACATTAATCATGGTGTCGCTGGTAATTCGGTCTTGGATATAGTGGGCGGCGGCTTTTGTCAGACTATTTAACGGATTTTCGTTAGAGGCGGGAACGATATAAATATCTTGTAATTGATATTTCTGCTTGATTTGATTCTGCCAATCGATGTTGACCAATTTTTCCAGGTTAATTTTAAATTGGATAATGTTATTGGCTTTCGCGATCTCTAGGTATTTAATCACTTTCATTCTTGATAGATTTAAAGACTCGGCGATCTCATTTTGCGTCATTCCTTCAATGTAATATTTCCATGCGATTTTTATGATCAGGCTATTTTCATATAACATGTTCTTCACTCTTTACAGTTTATTTTTGAAACAAAAGTTTTATGTTAAAACAATTGCGATACTTTTGCATGACGGTAGAACAAAAGTAACGGCCCAATCTCCTATCGTTATGAGTCGATCATCCTTCTCTATTGTCATAAGCATGTAATGAATAGTGTGCCTAGTTCATATAATCTACGAGGGAATCATTCATTGGGTGTTAAGGCTTGTTTTTTAAATTTGCAATATCAAAGATCTATAGAAGGGTTACTAGCAATAATATGTTTATTCGTTAATAAAATGTATGAATCCGTAATAGATTTATTAGTAAGCGGTTACAAAAATAGTCTAAGGGAGGGGGTTAGGATGAAAGCGCCGAGGAACTTAGTGAGATTGGAGAATATTCGGAAGGCCTTTAACCGAAACATTGTTTTGGAGGGTGTTTCATTAGAACTGAATGAGTCAGAAGTGATAGCGATCATCGGCGGTAATGGAGCAGGGAAGAGTACCTTAATGAAAATCCTCACAGGGATCTACAAGGCGGATGACGGGGTTATTGAGATTGCTGGTGAAACGGCGGATCATCTCAATCCTTCTTCGGCCCATGAAAGAGGCATTTATTTAGTCCCACAGGAACCTTTGCTATTCCCCAATATGACGGTGGAACAAAACCTCACGATTGGATTTAGTAATGATAAACATAAAGTCAGAGAAGAATCGGCAAAGCTCATTATAGAGTTAGGCTGGAATCTTGATTTGAACCGGTTAGCGGTTACATTAAGTATCGCTGAGCAGCAACAGCTTGAGATCATAAAGGGACTATTAAGAAAGTCAAAAGTGTTGATTCTGGATGAGCCCACCTCAACCTTAACGTTTTCAGAAACAGAGTCATTATTCAAAGTGATTAAACAGTTAAAAAATGCTGGGGTTGGAATCTTCTATATTACCCACCGTCTTGATGAAGTCTTTCAGATTTCCACCCATGCCGTCCTATTACGGGACGGAAGGGTAACGCTTCAAGGGAAAATTGAGGAGTTCACGAAAGACCTGTTGATTCAAGGGCTGCTCCCAGTTGGAAATAATAAAAATCATTACGAAGATCCATTCAACAGGCGAGGGGCTGCTCGCGAGGAAGAAGAACCGATCCTTAAAGTGGAAAACATCGTTGGCGATGGATTTAAGAATATTAGTTTTGAAGTTTATAAGGGAGAGGTAGTGGGTCTTGCTGGGCTGGTCGGTGCCGGAAGAACAGAGATTGCGGAAGCGATTTACGGTATTCATCCAATTGAGAGTGGAAAGGTCTATCTGGATGGAAAGGACATTACCAAGTTATCCGTAAATGAAACGGTTGAGAGCGGGTTGGCTTATATACCGGAAGATCGATTTTTGAACGGTATTTTTTCGATCACCTCCGTGAGAAATAATATCACCTCTCAACTGATAAAACGACACGGTTTTTTTACCAAGAAAAAGGTAGAAGAACAAGTGGCTGGTAAGTATATTGATCGATTAAGGATTAAGGTGAATTCTGGGGAGGATGAAATCAAATCTCTTTCAGGCGGTAATCAACAGAAGGCTGTGATTGCAAGGGCGTTATCCATGAACCCTAAATTAATCATTATGGATGAACCAACAAGGGGAATTGATGCGGCTGCGAGGGGTGACATCTACTCCATTCTGTCAGAATTAAAAAGCCAGGGATTTTCCATTCTCCTCATTTCCTCTGATTTAGAAGAAATCGAAAGAATGAGCGACCGCATCTATGCTGTCTATCAGGGGACCTGCGATGTTTGCCTACACGCAGACCAAATCAATGCGGTCAATGTGATGAAGGCAGCTTTTGGAACATTTAAAGGAAGTGATCAGACACATGCCAAGGGTTAGAAACATATTCAAGCAACGGGAATTTAGAACGTTCCTATTTCTAGTCCTTCTATTTATGGTTGTGGGTGTTATCAACTCTGACTATTTATCCTTACAAAATATCGATCGATCCTTGAAAAGCAGCTTGCTTTATATTGTTCTTGCCGTTGGGATGACCTTTGTTCTATTAACCGGGAATTTGGATATTTCAGTAGGCGGAACGCTGGGATTAAGTGCGGCTGTGTGTGGAACGATTCTTCGCGATGGAGGAACGATCCTTCTAGCTGTGATCGCTGCCATGCTTATTGGAGCGGTCGTTGGACTCATTAATGGATTTGGCGTGATCAAGTTAAAAATTTCTTCCTTTATTATGACGATAGCGATCCTTTCCATTACGAGAGTGATTCAAGTTATTTATACGGATGGAAAATGGGTAGAAAATATACCTGCGAACTTTAAAGAGCTTTCGAATATAGACATCTTTGGAATTAATTTATTATCCTTCATCGTCATTGCGGGAGTCATATTCGTTCAGTTATATCTATCTAGAAGCAGTAAAGGAAGGTATTACAACGCGATTGGTGATAACAAAGACGGAGCCATTTCCTTAGGGATTCCTGTGAATCGATATATTGCCTATTCCTTTGTCATTTCTGGCGTCTGTGCTTCTTTAGCTGGATTAATCTTTGTTAGTCAAATTGGCTTTGTCTCCACCAATGCTGGAGCAGGAATCGAGTTGACGGTGATTGCCGCCTGCGTTCTTGGAGGGGTGTCATTGATCGGCGGGATTGGGACGGTTGTTGGTGCGGCATTGGGAGCGATTATTTTAACGTCCATCAACTCTGCTCTGGTTTATATGAAAGTGCCGGCCTTTTGGAATGATACGATATCTGGTTCTCTATTAATCATCATTGTCGTGATTGATGCCCTGCTTGCGTTTCATGCGAATAAAAAGGCAAAGAAAGTAAGATTAAATGCGAGGGTTCTGTAAAAGGAGGTGCAGAAATTTTCATGTTAAATAAAATCCCGAAATGGAACCTTACCTTATTCGTCTTAATTATTGCTGAAATCATCGTTTTTGGAATGATTAATCCAAGATTCTGGAATGTCACCATCTTGTTAAATAGCTTTAACGATTTTATTGCGATTGCCATGATTGGCTTTTTTGTCACACTGGTCGTGATTACAGGTGGAATCGACATTTCAGGCGTTTCCATTATTGGGTTAACCTCTGTTGTCACGGGGCTTTTGTCGCAGGTGGCAGGAATCAATATCTGGGTTTCTATCCTTTGTGCGATTTGCATTGGCGGGGTATGCGGTCTTCTTAATGGAATTCTGATTGCGTATGGAAGGGTTCAAGCGATGGTCATCACCCTTGGCGGTATGCTTTTATATAGCGGGATCGCCATTGTGCTGGTGGGATTGTCTGGTGTCAGTACCTATGAGGGGATTTCGGGCTTTCCTGAGAGTTTTAGCAGCATTGCCAATGGAGAGATACTGGGAATCCCTCATGCTGTGCTTCTTTTTATCATCATGTTTCTCATGGCTTATATTCTCCTGCACCGCACAAGGTATGGCAGATATATATACTTGACAGGAATTAACCAAAACACCGCTGATTACTCCGGAATCCATACGAAAAGAATCATTGCTAGTACCTATGTTCTTTCAGGGTTAAGTGCTGGAATTGCAGGGGTTGTATTAACTTCCTATTTAGGCAGTGCAAGAGCTGATTATGGTGCGGAGTATCTAATGCCCATTCTCACCGTTGTTGTGTTAGGAGGGACATTCATCACAGGAGGTAAAGGGGGTGTTGTCGGGACAGCCTTAGCTAGCATTATATTAGGGTTTATGCAGATAGGATTGCAAATGGCCGGGGTCTCCACCCAATATATAGGATTAGCTACTGGGGTTCTTCTTATCGTATCTGTCGCATTCTTGGGCATAAATCCAGATTTCAGATTGAACATGAAGAGGATCTTAACACAAAAACAACATATTGGGGGTTAGCTACAGTGAGAAAAATAAAGTCTATTAAAATAGTAAGTTTGATGGCAATTCTGACATTATTATTAGCTGCCTGCGGATCCAATGAAAACTCTTCCGGAGACGGGGGTAAAAAGAAAGATCCGAAAGATATTCAGGTGGTTTTCATTCCAAAAATGACAGGGAATGCCTTCTTTGAGTCTGGAAACGATGGGGCCCAAGAAATGGCCAAGAAGGTTGGTTTTAAAGTGAAGTACGATGGTGCCCCTGAAGGTACGGTTGCGAATCAAGTACAAATTATTAATAGTGCCGTCAATAGCGGTGCGGATGCGATTGCCATTTCTTCCGTCTCTTCTGATGGCTTGAATCAAGCTTTGAAAAAAGCATTAGATGCCGGCATTAAAGTGGTCACATGGGACTCAGATGTGGATCCTAAATATCGTTCTGTTTATGTAGACCAAGGTACACCGGATATTCTAGGAAAAATGCTTGTTGACATGGCTGCCCAGCAAATGGATAAACCTGATGAGGCGAAGAAAATTGCCTGGTTCTATTCCAGCCCGACCGTTCCAGACCAAAACTCATGGGTGAAAGCCGCAAACCAATATATTAAAGAAAAATATCCAAAATGGGAATTGGTTACGACTCAGTTTGGTGATGCCAATGAACAAAAATCCTTACAAGTGGGAGAAAGTATTTTAAGTTCTTATCCTGATATTGATGCGGTCATTTGCCCGGATTCCACTGCCCTTCCGGCCATGGCACAAGCGGCTGAAAATAAAGGGTTAAAAGCGAGTGATGTGATTATTACTGGATTTGCTTCTCCTAATTCGATGAGACAGTTTATTGAGAATGGAACGATTACTAATCATGGGTTGTGGGATGTAAAGGATCAAGGTGCTCTTGCTGTGTATGTGGCATATTGGTTGGCTCAAGGGAAGGAATTAAAGGTTGGGGACTCTTTGGAAGTTCCTGATATGGGTTCCGTTAAAGTAGAGCCGAACACCATCCAAGGCTACGATTATACAGCAGATGATTCAGGTATTATTGTGCTGCCGGAACGGATTGTATTTACGAAGGATAATACGAAAGACTACGATTTTTAATAGTTAGGCTGTGTTACAGGTTAATGCTGGTTTTAGCACTCTGTTGATTGGAGTGGAAGGTACGAAGACTCCTGCGGGAGTACGGGGCAGGGGAGACCCCGCAGGAGCACAGCGACGAGGAGGCTCCCCGGCACGCCCGCGGAAAGCGAAGTGCCTGGAGCGGAAATCAACAGACAAGTTTAACACAGCCAATAGTTAAATAGAGTACTTGTTATAAAGGAGTTGGAGAAATGGCTGATACACAAGGCAACAGAAACGCAAAGGATTTTTCTGAGAATATACCGTTCGCGAACAATGGGAATTACCATGTAAAAGGAGCAAACCACCTTGATTGGGGAATGAAGGATCGGTTATCGAGAATCTTTAACCCGGACACAGGCAAAACGGTCATGTTAGCGTTTGACCATGGCTATTTCATGGGGCCAACTTCTGGGTTAGAGAGATTAGATTTGCTGATTCCTAGATTGGCAGATTATGCGGATTGTTTGATGGGTACGAGAGGGGCCATCCGCAGCAGTGTCCCGCCGACCTTTAATAAAGCGATCGCCTTACGGGCTTCCTCTGGTTCCAGTGTGCTCCAAGATGACCTGAGTCATGAATCCATGGTCGTTGATATAGAAGATGCCATTAAGATGAATGCCAGTGCGATCGCGATTCAAACCTTTATTGGCTCTGATGGGCAAAAGGAAACCATCGAAGAGTTAAACCGAGCCGTTAACCTTGGCTCAAGATACTCCATTCCAACATTAGGTGTTTGTGCGGTTGGTAAAGAAATGGAGCGGACCACGAGCTTCTTCTTGTTAGCGACAAGGATGCTGGCTGAATTTGGTGCACAACTTGTTAAAACGTATTACTGTGATGATTTTGAAAAAGTTGCCTCAGCATGCCCAGTCCCATTAGTAGTGGCAGGCGGTAAGAAATTACCAGAAAAGGATGCTCTAACTCTAGCCTATAACTCTATTCAAGGCGGAGCCGCTGGCGTCGATATGGGAAGGAATATATTCCAATCTGAACACCCCGAAGAAATGATTCAAGCGGTGATTAAGGTCGTTCATGAAGGGTTTACTGACAAAGAGGCGTTTGAGTTTTACCAGCATCTCATAAACTAATTTAACAAGGGTCAGTCCCCCGCTGCATTAAAGTAGTGGGGGACTGACCCTTTTTTCTATTGATCATATTACGAATCTCCGAATTGATTTCGAGCAGGTATGGGAATCAATAGGCGGAGAATTTCCGCCTATTGTAAAAAGAGGAGGCTTAAGAAGCAGATTTAAGCGGAGATATTCCGGTTAACTGCTATTAATATGACAAAATCCAAAGATTTGGACCATATAACCGGAAAAACCTCCCTTATTCTTAAGGAAATATAGGTATTTCCCAATTTAGCCGGAAATTTTCCTTTTATTTTTCATCATTCAAGAAAAATTAGACGGTTGGCATTTGGTGTGCCATTTTGTGTCATCAATCCCAATATCATATTGAACTCCGATGTGTATGATTTTATCGAAATTGCTGAGTTTTTAGCAGGAGTAAAATGGAGGGAATCAAAGTTAATAGAAAAAGGCGAGACCTAATTAATTTAGGAATCGCCTTTTTCACCATAAATGATATAAGTGTCAAACGACACTATTTTTAATAGAATTGCTGTCACTGACATCAGGGTCAACTATGTTATTGGAGGAGAGATTAACAGGGGATAAGTCACCGAGTACTTCTCCAAATGCCTGATTTCGCTTATAGGAAATAAATTGGTCAATTATTTGTAACGAACCCGTATTTGCGACTGCTCCATTGTCCACGCTATTAACTTTCACGCCCAACACATTGATGACCATCGGAGAAATAAAAAACATATAAACACTCCTAGTTTTTAATGTATACCCTAAGCTTAGGACGATGGAACAAGACGTTATAGAATACTTGATTTTACGGAAGAACTATCAACCATATCATTGTCAAACACCCATGAGGTTGATAACAGAGTAGGGGATAAGTCTCCGTTTTGTTCTCCAATTCCTTGATTACGCTTATAGGAGACAAACAAGTCTAAGTGCTGACATGGCCCTAGATTCACCACTGCTCCATTGTCCATACCATTAATTTTAATACCCAGAATATTTAGTGTAGCAGGAGCAAATGTCATGGGCTCACTCCTGGAATTGGCATTTTGGACGTCGAGTCAAAGGTAGAGTTGGAATCCAGTTGATCACGGTCATCCACGAAACTTCTTGTACCAAGAAAGTTGCTTCCGTCTCCCATATTTTGGCCGAGGCCCATATTTTTTTTGTCTGAATTATGCCATTCGGCTAGTAGGTTTTGCCCGACATTGATGGCTGAGGCATTCTCAAAAGAATTTACCTTTATGATATTGATATTAATGTTGATGTAAGGAACCGGACCAGACATAAAACCCTCCTAAGCATTTTTATTCTTTTGTGACAGGCTATCTTTAATCTCATTATCAATGGTTGAAGAGACGGTGAAAGCTCTAATTGTACCATCTGCAAATTGCTGGCCAATTCCTTGGTTTTTCTTTGCACTTACATTTTTGTTTTGAATCATCGTTGAATTTAATGATACTGAACTTAAATGATCAACATTATTCAGTTTTATACCTTTAATATTGATCGTCGATGGTAAAAAGAACATAGACCAGAATCCTTTCCGTTCAACCCCCGGGATACTTAAAGCCTATGCGGGACACAGGATGATTATGTTAGGACATTACGTGTAGATACATCATTCTGTTTTTTGAATTTTTTTAGGTAATTATCCTTTTTTCATGAATGATTTGATAAATCATAAATAGGATGAATATAGGATGCACATTTATAAATGGACCAGCTTTATACTTCTGAGGAGGATCCATACATGGATATGAATAAGATGTTACAATGGATGGATTTAGCAAAGAATTATCAATCCAATGACTTTTGGAGTGGGATTTTTGAGCAGCCCTCCTTTGATGAATTTATGAAAAGTAATTTTGATTTTGGTCAGCCCGGAGAGGCAAAATCAGAACCTGTCAGGGGAAAAAACTTTCCGCCAACCGATATTTATTTGACAGACAGAGAGGTTATATTGGTCGCCGATCTGCCTGGTTATTTAAAAGAAGATATCCAGTTGTCGGTATCAGGCATCAAGGTATTAATAAAAGGAAGCAAAAAAAACCTCATCCAAGGGGAGGTGGTACAGCAAGAAAGAAATACTGGAGATTTCGAGCGGATCATCCAGCTTCCGGAACCTGTGCTGCCCAAACAAGTTAGTGCAAAGTTTAGCAATGGCTTGTTGATTGTTACGTATAAACGGCATTATTTTAACGAAGAACAGGTGCCCATCGAATAAACAATACACAGTTTGTACTGAAGGAAAATAAATCATAGTTTGCGGGGATTTACTATGCCTATTAAAAGGATATTCGGCCGAAATAATGAGGAAAATTCGATAAACAGCACCAATGATTACGATAAGCAAATTCTACGGATCAACGCACTGGAAGTCCAAATGAAAAAATTATTAGAGTTTGAAAAAGAAATTCGGCTAGCGAAGTATGGAACTGACAAACTTGTGAAAGACAGGAGATCCTGGACCGAGCAGAAAAAAGTGGAGGCCAATAAGTCTGAACAGGAGTTTCACTCGAAAAGGAACGCTGAAAATAATCTGCAAGTTCAAAAAGTCAATGAGCTGTCACAAAGGATCGACCATCTGGAGAAACTGGTTCAAGAAATGATGAGGTTAAACCATCGTCCCAGGGAAAATAGGAGCTCCGGGCAAGAACAGAGTGACTCCTTCTCTATCATAAACAGGAAGGTTCGTGAGCTGGAGAAAAATTATCTAATGGTAAATGAGGTACAAGCTGGGATTCTCAAACAAATGGAAGAATTAGCAGAGAAGCTGGAAAATTGGGAGAAACCAGAAAGGGAAGAGACAGAGCAGCATCCTATTATCAATACATTGTATATTGATAAATTTTATTTAGATAAGTACGAACAAACCAATAATCTTGGCCAGATTGGCATTCATGAGTTGAGCGGGGCCCTAAATATTGGAGCGACCTATGGAAAAGATGTGGTTCCTAAACAAGTTACGGAGGAAATAAAAGAGGAAATGGAAAAAATCAAGGACGACATGGCGGAAAAGGAAAAGCCGCAAACTAGTACAGACGAAGCGGACAAGCCTCCAAAAGATGAATCATCGGATGAGGGGGAGGAAGAAGAGTACATTGAGATTGAGATTGAGTGAATGGTGAGGTCAATAGGGATCAGACCCTAAAAGGCTGAGGATTTCCGGCTAATGTAGGGGTTCTAGTTGAAACTTAAATCCATTCTGTGTTTCTTACGCAGGCGACATAAGTACCAGTTATTACACTAGTAAATGCTTTAGATGCGGTAAGCTAAGTAGAAATCATTATTAAGCAGTTGGGGGGGCTGACCCCCGCACATGGGATGGGATGATTATTTATCTGATGCAATATAGGGGAGTTTCTCCATCCAGCCGTTCCCTATGTAAATTTTCGCTGCATCTTCAACAAACCCTCGGATGTTTTTTAAGGTAAGGACCTGCCATAGAGCAATCCTCGTTGTAGATAACTTTCACTTTGCTTGATAAATAAACGGAAAAATTCCGTTTAAATTGGGAAATATCCATATTTCCTTATAGATAAAGGAACTTTTTCCGCTTATATGATCCAAATCTTTGGATTTTTTCTTATTTAGAGCAGTTAGGCGGAATCTCTCCGCTTATATTGCCTTTTAAGCTTCCTCTGCAAACATTAGCCGGAAATTCTCCGCTTATGAACTCTCCTACCTACAATTAAAAACTGTGCTGTTATAAGAATGGAGCTGTCGTGAGGGCGGAAAAACCAAATATACACAATCGAAAAGTTTCCAAACATCCAAAGTCTATGGTACACATTGACTCCCCCTCCTTATAGATTATCAAAAGGTTACACGTACTGCATGCAACAGCTGAATTTATAACGTTTTTTTATCCAAGCCTAACCGAAACTCAATTTTCGTATCATTTAAATCATACTTATCCTTGAGTAATTGATGAAAAAGTACGCAAAACTTATTCTCTGCGATTCCATAAAAATAGGCGAATGGATTTTTGACATTTCTGCTGAATTTCAGCTTCCTGATGAGCTGTTTAAAGGATTGGATGGCTACATTTTGGATGTGATGGATATCAAGGTCACCTTCGTAGCTGGATGCAGCTAAATTCACTGTTCTCCAATACTCTTCGATGGTCTTTGCCTCAGGAAAAAAGCATTTTACTAATTGTACGAAAGGCTGTGGAACTCGGTCGCTCACGTAGGTATGGTCTAATTCGGACGCTTCTTCTTTACGTTCTTTTATCTTTTGATCTTTTTCAGTTTTTGAAAGATTATTAGTTTCTTTAGGGTGGTTCAAGATTTCCTCTTTAGGTAGTTCATTTGAAGGAAAACGATTGATGATATATAAGTTACTAGATTGCGAACCATTCTTCCTTTCTGTTTCATAAACAGTGAGAATACCCAATTCTTTAGCTTTTTGGATCATTCGTTTAAAGGTAGAACGCGAGATTCCATTATGGTTGTATTCTTCGTGAATCGCTTTTAAGACCGTTCCAATTTTGGCATTGCATACGCCAGGTATTTTTGCAGAAAAACGAACCAGCCGCTTCAGCCCCACTAATTCTCCTTTAGAAAAATCTTGTTTGTGGAACGTTAACCACCTCTCGATATGTGAATTCAATTCCTTCAGCGAAGTAAATTGTGAAAACTGCTCGAATTCTTCAATATTGCCTGACTTTAAACCTGCCATTTCCGAACACCCTCTGCCGCATATTTTGTGCTTTCCAATTGTCAAATCAACAATTCTAGCACTTTCACCATAGCGGTTTTAGGAGCATGAATCGAATGACTAAAATTCAAATTTGAAGCCGTTTTTGGGGTGAAACGTGTCATTTTGGGGGTCAAATGTGAAATTTGAGGCCCATTTTTGCATTTTTAGCTATTTTTCCTATCAATTTAATATATCTTTAATGCAGTGCGTTGCTTTAGTTCACCAAGAAAATCCATTATACTAAATTTAGTACCTAATATTAGGAGGAGGATAAGAGTGGAAAAAATCACACCGTTTTTAATGTTTCAAGATGGCAATGCTGAAGAAGCGATGAATTTTTATATTTCCATCTTTGAGGATTCTCGAATTACCAACATTATTCGATATGGGGCTAATGAGGCTGGACCAGAAGGCACTGTCATGCAGGCTACTTTTACTTTAAAAGGGCAGGAATTCATGTGTATTGACAGTTTTGTCAAACATCAATTCACCTTTACACCGTCTTTCTCAAGCTTTGTTACTTGTAGTAATGAAGAAGAACTTGCCAATCTTTATGAGAAACTGATGGAGGGTGGACATGCCCTCATGCCATTAAACAATTATGGATTCAGCAAAAAGTTTGGCTGGGTCAATGACCGCTTCGGAGTTTCGTGGCAACTAAATCTTCCTTAACCTCTTTTAGGGATCAGTCCCCCACTGCTTTACCGTAGTGGAGGATTGACCCTTTTTTCTGCTTTCCCGTCAGTAATTACTCGGTCAATATCCAGATAAGGCTTCCCTTTTATTGCATCATTAGAAACAATTTTGACAGATCCCTTGCGATTGTCTTTCATCCAAATACTCCCTCCAAAATTTATAATAATGTTAGGGTGTACAATCTATAGATATTAAATACTGTATGATCTGTCCGAAAGCGCCCGAAGTTCGGACATGATTGCCTTTGAAAACACCATAAGCTGTCCGAAGAGTCCACGAATCGAATAATTATATAAGTTTATGAGAAACCCATTTGATTTTGTTGAAAGATGGATTATTTCCTGCGGAATGAATAAATGGACTTCGACATTCTTCTTGCTTACTTTGCTGCGGGAATTCAAATATATCAAAGCTTACAGAAGTTTTAACCAAACGTTTGAATAGTATAGCATATAGGGTATTTAGTCGAAAGCGTGTCGGGTGGTGACGATCACAGCTTAACCGACATTTTTCTCCTATTTTTCGTACATGTTTCATCAATTTATTTTTGCATAGTGAATGACTAAGCTAGATACATCAATGGCTGCAGGGGAACTAATCAAACGTTTGATTAGAGAGGAAACTTGTTGAAGATGGTCGATGGGAGTCCAGCGAAAACTTCACAAACGGGTCAGATTCTTGAATAAAAAAAGGAAATAATAGAAAATAAAATACAAGCCCTAAAATCTACCATATTAGCTTAGATTCCGCTGATAAGGTAACATCGAAAACGGAAATAAAAAATACTCAAATGCAACTTGATATAGGAGTGAAATAGATGAAACGGATATCGATTTTAATTGCTGATGATGAGGAGGAGATAGCGGATCTAATTGCCATCCATCTAGAAAAGGAAGGATACCATTGTCTTAAAGTAGCTGATGGGCAAGAGGCCATTCATGTTATCCAGACTCAGGTCATTGATTTGCTCATTTTAGATATTATGATGCCGAAAATGGATGGGTATGAGGTAACCCGCCAGATTCGGGAACAATATAATATGCCTATCATATTTTTGAGTGCGAAAACTTCTGATTTTGATAAGGTCCATGGACTCGTAATTGGGGCAGATGATTATATGACGAAACCATTCACCCCGATTGAATTGGTTGCTCGTGTGAATGCTCAATTGCGGCGTTTTATAAAGTTGAATCAACCCAAAGTAGATCATAAAGCGATCTTGGAGTTTGGCGGGCTGGTGATTGCTCCTGATCACCGTACCGTTATGCTCTATGGTGAAACCATCGAGCTGACGCCGAAAGAGTTTGATATTTTGTATTTATTAGCCAGTCATCCGAAGAAAGTTTATGGAGTAGAAAATATTTTTCAGCAGGTTTGGGGCGATGCCTACTTTGAAGGTGGGAATACGGTAATGGTGCATATTCGGACCTTACGGAAAAAACTTGGAGAAGATAAAAGGAAAAATAAGTTGATCAAGACCGTTTGGGGAGTGGGGTATACATTCAATGGCTAAATTTAAACGCAGTTTCCGCTCCAAAATCGTCACATTATTTGTTTTAAGTATGCTTCTGGGGGGTGCGATCACTTACTTCATCTTCAAAGGACTCCAGCTTTATTATCATACAACGGTTCGTCGTGAAGACCCCTTGGCTGCACTTCGTCAATTTATCGCAAGTATTGGAGACATAAACTTCTTTTTCCTGCTATTTATCTCCCTTTCAATCTTGTTTTTCTATTTACTCACCAAGCCCTATTCTACCTATTTCAATGAAATATCAAACGGAATTCATTATCTATCTCGCGGGGACTTTAAACATCGGGTTTCTATCCAATCAAACGATGAATTTGGAGATATTGGACAAGCAATTAATCTGGCAAGTGAAAAATTAGAGGAAGCCATCCAAAGAGGGGATTTTTCAGAAAACAGTAAGGAACAGTTAGTTGTCAATTTGGCCCATGATTTACGTACGCCGCTAACGTCTGTTTTAGGTTATTTAGATTTAATCCTTAAGGATGAGAAGTTGACTAAAGAACAGGTCAGGCATTTTTTAACGATTGCCTTTACTAAATCTCAGCGGTTAGAAAGACTGATCGATGAATTATTCGAAATCACTCGAATGAACTATGGCATGTTACCAATTGAAAAAAAGCAAATTAATGTAAGTGACCTGCTTCTTCAATTAAAAGAAGAAATGTACCCAATCTTCGAGAAAAATAACTTGATGGCCCGAATGAATATTCTGCCCCATTTACCTATTTGGGGTGACGGAGAGATGTTAGCTCGCGTGTTTGAAAATCTTTTGACCAACGCCAGTCGTTATGGATATGATGGACAGTTTGTAGATATTAACGGGTTTGTTGAGGCAGGGGAAGTGGTTGTTCAAGTTGTTAATTATGGAGATCATATTCCTCCGGATGAACTTCCATATCTTTTTGATATGTTTTATACCGGTGACAAAGCACGAACCCATCAAGAAGATAGCACAGGTCTTGGTTTATTCATTGCAAAAAATATTGTGGAGCAGCATGATGGAACCATAACAGCCGAAAGTAGTTTAATCCGGACTGTATTTGAAGTTCGTTTACCGCAGGAAATGGACCAAGTTTAAAAATTTCATTAAGGATTTAAGAAAAATTTAAATTTTACCCTACTCTTTTTTTAAAAAGTTTTTCCTATTCTAGTTTCTATCAGAAGAAGGAGGAACTTGAAATGAAGAAGTGGGGATTTTTATTGTTTTTATTTGTATGTCTGAGTTTTGCATGGGTCTATAAAATATGGTCTATTCAAGATAAAGTAGAGGTTCAAAGATATGAGCATTTAGATCAGAGCGAGACCTCTGAAAGTTTCGAAACGAGAGAGATGACAAAGGATCAGGTTTTTCAAGGAAATTTACTTTTGGTGAATAATGGGTTTCCGGTTCACCCAGAAAGTATAAAATCAGATGTTGTTAATCTATCTACTCATAAAGAAATGACAAAGGGATACGGTTTGCTTGCCAACGAGATAAAATTGTCAGCGGATGTTGCCCATAAATTTTCGGAGATGATCGCTGCGGCTGAAAAAGACGGGGTTCACCATTTTTCCATTAATAGCGGCTTTCGAGACTTTGATGAGCAAAGTGTCCTGTATCAAGAAATGGGGTCTGACTATGCCTTACCTGCAGGCCATAGTGAACACAATCTCGGTTTATCACTTGATGTAGGATCCACTCAAATGAAGATGGATGTAGCGCCTGAAGGAAGGTGGATCGAGAAAAACGCTTGGAAATACGGCTTTATTATACGCTATCCAAAGGACAAAACGGCCATCACAGGCATTCAGTATGAGCCATGGCATATTCGCTATGTGGGATTGCCGCACAGTGCGATTATGAAGGAAAAGAATTTTTCTTTAGAAGAATATTTGGATTTCCTCAAAGAACAAAAGGCTATTATCACTACTATCCATGGCGAAAAATATGAAATCACCTATTATCCTGTAAGCAAAGATACGACCATTCATGTGCCCTCCAATCTCAGTTGGGATCTATCAGGGAACAATATGGATGGTGTCATTGTGACCGTGTTTTCCACAACAGCACCTTCTGATCTCAAGGGGGCGAGGGCGGCGGAATGAAATTAATAAACAAAATGATTGTTTTAGCACTATTTGTTTTTTATATGTACGCAGTATTTAGAATTATTCTGTTTAAGTTCCACTGGAGAGATATGACCTTTCTCGTGCATCAACTCCAATGGAACCTGAGAAACCCTGAACTTCTCATGTACCAATGGCAAAGAGGGAATTTTACCCCGTTTCAAACCATATTCATTAATATTCACAGTCTATCGGGGTGGCATGATTTAAGTAATTTCGTTGGGAATATCGCCGCGTTCATCCCATTTGGAATGTTTCTTGTCCTATTGTCTAAAAATAAAGGGATGTCATTCATAGGTGTCTTCGCTCGATCTTTGAGTTTAAGTTTAGGCCTGGAATGCTTACAGGTTGTTTTCTCTCTCGGAATTTTTGATGTGGATGACCTACTATTAAACACCTCTGGGGGACTGCTTGGCTATGGTGTTATCAAGCTTTATACTAAATTTAAAGTAAACACATCAAGCATTGTTCCAGATAGAATGGAGTGAAGAAGATGAAAATAGCGATTATTGGATTGGGTGATATTGCTAAAAAAGCATACCTGCCAGTCCTTTCGGAAAAAGAAGGGATTGAATTAGTGTTATGTACAAGAAATCAAGACACGTTACACCGCTTCTCAAAAAAATATCGGATTCCAGAAAAGGTTCAGTCGGTCGAAGAACTGATCAAAATGGGCATCGATGCCGCCATTGTGAGTACGGCGACAGAGGCCCATTTTGAAATAGCTGAAACATTACTAAGAAATGGGATCCATACATACATTGATAAGCCGATATCCATGAATTTTCATGAAACCAAAACCATTGTCGAGCTGGCAAAAAAGAACGGTGTGATCGCCATGGTAGGTTTTAATCGAAGATTTATCCCGAAAGTCAACGAGCTGAAAGAGAAGGGAAAAGCCAACTTCATTATCATGCAGAAAAATAGATTTTCAGCTCCAGACTTTGTACGAAGGTTTGTTGTGGAAGATTTTATCCATGTTGTCGATACACTCAGGTTTTTAATGGATACTGAGGTCAGGGATGTCAAGGTAGAGTACCTTAAAAAGGGCGAAAAGCTGGAGCATTTGGTCATCACGCTTCTTGGAGAAGGCTGTACCGTTCTCGGGATCATGAACAGAAATAGCGGGGTCACAGAAGAAATCATTGAATACACGACAGGACAGGATAAATACGTCGTAAACAGTCTCGTAGAAACCACGCACTATCATAATAAAGAAGTAACTATTTCAAAATTCGGTGACTGGGAGCCGACCCTGTATAAACGCGGCTTTTATCAATTAATAGATCATTTTATTGATTGCGTTCAACATAAACGCAATCCGGAACCATCTATTGAAGATTCACTGATTACCCATGAAATTTGCGAGAAAATCGTGAAGTCTATTGATTCGAATGAATAGAAATGATTTCAAAATGTTCATATCAAAATACAAGAAGGTCCATTCCAGTCATGAACGGAAATGGGCCTTCTTGTATTTTTTTAGGTTTCGACTGCTTGCTTTTTCAACTAAAAAATACATCTTCTTAGTTTAGTAGGTTTCCATACTATTTATCTATAAAACATCTTCTAAAAACAGTACTTATATACTATACTATTAATGCAATATTTAAATTATTGCAATAGTTAGAAAGTTATATTTTAAGGGGGAATTTTATGAAGAAATCACTCTTCGCTATCGTTTGTGCGCTGGTTATGTTATCGATTCCTTTATCTGCCTATGCACATCCAGGTAGGACGGACTCTAACGGGGGACATTATTGCTGGACAAACTGTGAAAAATGGGGACTTTCCTACGGGGAATATCATTATCCGAATGGGAAAAGTTCAAGTGTAAGCCCAAAGGAAAGTACAAAAGTAAAGACCAGTAGCGCAAAAAAGAGCGGTTGGAAAAAATCGAATGGAAAACGATATTACTATGTAAAAGGTGTAAAACAAAAAGGTTGGAAGGTCATTGATCGTAAACGGTATTACTTTGACAAAAACGGTGTGATGAAGACGGGATGGCTTACATATAAAGGAGCTAAGTATTATTTAGATAAAAACGGCGTGATGAAAACCGGCTGGATCACCGTAAAAGGCAAAAAGTATTACCTTAATAAGTCAGGTGTGATGAAAAAAGGCTGGGTTACCGTGAGCGGCAAAAAATATTACCTTGATAAGTCAGGTGTAATGAAAACCGGCTGGGTCACCGTGAGCGGCAAAAAATATTACCTGGATAAGTCAGGTGTAATGAAAAAAGGCTGGGTCACCGTAAGTGGTAAAAAATATTACTTTGATAGTTCAGGTGTAATGAAAAAGGGCGGCTGGATCACCGTAAGCGGTAAAAAGTATTACCTGGATGGCTCAGGTGTAATGAAAACCGGCTGGATCACCGTAAGCGGTAAAAAATATTACCTGGATGGTTCAGGAGTCATGAAAACCGGCTGGGTTACAGTCAGCGGCAAAAAGTATTACCTGGATGGCACAGGTGTGATGAAAACCGGCTGGATTACCGTAAGCGGTAAAAAGTATTACCTGGATGGCTCAGGTGTGATGAAAACCGGCTGGATTACCGTAAGCGGCAAAAAGTATTACCTGGATGGCTCAGGTGTGATGAAAACCGGCTGGATTACCGTAAGCGGCAAAAAGTATTACCTGGATGGCTCAGGCGTGATGAAAACCGGCTGGATCACCGTGAGCGGTAAAAAATATTACCTGGATGGCTCAGGCGTGATGAAAACCGGCTGGGTTACCGTAAGCGGTAAATGGTATTATCTTGACAGCACAGGTGTGATGAAAACCGGTTGGTTAGATGTATCAGGGAAAAGGTACTACCTTAATACCGACGGGTCAAGGGTCACAGGCTGGAAGCAAATCAATGTCAAATGGTATTTTTTCAATAAAGATGGAGTAATGGCAGCCAATACCACAGTGGATGGATATAAATTAGGTGCGGATGGAGCACGGATTCAAGTTCAATATGTTGCTTTAGGTGATTCCCTAGCGGCTGGTATGACTCCTTATGGCGTAGATAGAATTCCGGTAGACGGAGTAGATTTAGATTGGGGATACCCAAATTATATTGCTGCGAACTTTGAAAAGTCCTATCAGTTGCTAGATTTTGATAACTTTGGTGTGTCTGGATATAAAACGGATCATGTCATAGCTGATTTCAGTAGAGCAGACGTCCAAAAAGAAATAAAAGAAGCCACTCATGTCACGATTGATATTGGGGCGAATGATCTGCTTGCCGTCCTTCCAGCTATTCAGGCAAATCCAACTCAGGCACCAGCAGAGCTTGGGAAAATTTCTGTAAAGTTAAACACCATTTTAAGCACAATCGACCAATTGAATCCGAATGTGAAGGTTTATGTGATGGGCTATTACAACCCATTCCCATATATCACAGATGTGCAGCAAAAAGCGCAGTTAGAACAATTATTACTCTTATTTAATGGACAGATTCAATCACTGGCCATACAGAATGGTGATACATTTGTACCAACTGCACAAGTTATTAATGTAGAAAATTTTGCAAATTACCTTCCAAATCCAGCGAACATTCATTTGAGTCTCGCAGGCTATCAAGTAGTGTCGGAGGAATTCTGGAAAGTGATGAATTAATCGTAGAATAGAATAGTAATAGATTACATTAGGCTGCCATACACTATGACAGCCTAATTTTTTTCAGCTAACGCAGCGGATGGTGCATGGAGAAATCTTTAAAGCTGGTGGTCCAACTCCATATTTAGCTGATTTTCTCCGCCAACTCTAAAATAATTCCCTCTGGGCCGCGAACGTAGCATAGCTTATAACTATCTTCATATTGCTGTATCTCACTAAAGATTTCCGTGCCCTTCTTTTTCAATTTGGCAACAATTGCTTCAATATCTTCAACAGCAAAGCAAATATGCCGGATACCTAGCGTATTTGCCAAAGGTTCCTGAATACCATTTTTATCTGCCGGCGTATAAAATTTGACTAACTCGATCCATGCCTGACCATCTGGCATCCCCATTCCTACACATGCCGTTTTAACATTATTCAGCCCAACGATCTTGTCCAACAGTACTCCATCCAATTCCCATTCCGCCTGCACTTCAAGTCCTAAATCAAGAAAAAACGCTTTAGCCGCTGAAAGATCATTTACGTTAATACTCACATGATCTATTCTATTGATCTTCATATCTCATACCTCCTAATACGCCTACAATTTCCCGTCTTTGACCACCATTATAGAGCGATAGTTCGAATCATGGCAAATATCATTAATGAATCCTAACACAGCATTTTTAAAAGCCCATGTAAATAAAGGGGCAAGCCTAGATGAAATTTGTTCATCTTGAATTCACAAATGTTTGGTACTCTCGTATGTATTCAGATTGATGAGGAGGAGATGGAATGAATCTTATAAATAGAAAAACCGCCTTTCCGGAAAATGGAGATTGGGCGGTGGAGGCGCGTGGACTTGTTAAAACGTTTGGCGACAATCGTGCTGTTGATGGGGTAGATTTGAACGTACGTGCAGGAACCATCTACGGTGTCCTTGGTCCCAATGGAGCAGGGAAAACGACCACCATCAGAATGTTGGCGACACTTTTGCGAGCAGACGAGGGTTCAGCAAAGATTTTTGGTTATGATGTTGTAAAAGAGGCACAGATTGTACGTCAACTCATTGGAGTGACTGGACAGTACGCGTCCGTTGACGAGTCACTTAGTGCAACGGAGAATTTGGTCATCTTTTCTCGATTGTTAGGACTAGGCCGTGCGGAATCAAAGCGGAAAGCAAACGAGTTGTTGGAGGAATTTGGCTTAACGGAAGCGGCCAAACGTCCATTGAAAAATTTCTCTGGTGGTATGCGCCGCCGATTAGATTTAGCGGCAAGTCTGATTACACAGCCGCCGCTGATCTTCTTGGATGAGCCGACCACCGGATTGGACCCGCGAACACGTAATCAAATGTGGGAGACCATCCGCCGATTGGTAAAGATGGGATCCACGGTATTGTTAACGACGCAGTATTTGCAAGAGGCAGATGAACTTGCGGATCGGATAGCGGTTATCGATCATGGCCATGTGGTTGCCGAGGGAACGGTGGACGAATTAAAAGCGTCGGTTGGGAACTCCTCGTTACATTTGCGATTAGAGGATACAAAAGATATGGAGAATGCTCGTCAAGCAGTTGAACGGGTACTCAAAGTGAAGTCGAGTGTGTCGTCCGAAGGTGTAAAGATTATTGCACCAATGGCCGATGCAAATAAAGTGACGGACTTACTGATCGCGTTCCGTGAGTCAGGAATTCAGTTGGCGGAGTTGAGTGTGCAAAAACCAACACTCGACGAAGTTTTTCTAAACCTTACGGGTCATGGTGTAGAGGACCCGTCAACATTGCCAGGTAAATCGGGAGAAGCAGTGGAGGTGGGCATATGAGGAATCATACGAAGTCGTTTTCTGAGCGCCCATTAAAGAATAACACGAGTTTCGGTCAAACAGTCAGTAACTCATTCACCATGGCCTATCGTGGATTGTTGAAAATTCGCCGCACACCTGAACAATTATTTGATGTTACGCTTCAGCCCATCATTTTCACTCTGATGTTTACTTACATTTTTGGCGGGGCGATCTCTGGGAACGTCCAGAACTATTTACCCGTCATTATTCCTGGGATCCTCGTTCAAACGGTGATTTCAACCTCCATTGTCACTGGCGTCCAGCTGCGGGAGGACATGGATAAAGGAGTGTTTGATCGATTTAAGTCATTGCCGATCGCGCGAATTGCTCCGTTAGCAGGAGCATTGCTGGCAGATAATATTCGGTATACCATTGCGACCGTGCTTACTTTTGTTATGGGATATATTATGGGGTATAGACCTGATGGGGGTCTAGGTTTTGTCGTCATCGCTGGCATCCTTGTGATTGCATGCTCTTGGGCCATTAGCTGGATTTTTGCCTTCTTCGGTGTGATTGCACGGACGGCTTCAAGCGTACAAGGAATCTCGATGCTCGTGCTGTTCCCACTTACGTTCCTTTCTAATGCGTTTGTTCCAGTTGAAACCATGCCCAATTGGCTTCAGTGGTTCGTGAAGATCAATCCCGTGTCGCATCTTGTGACAGCTGTTAGAGAGCTTGCCAATTCGGGAACCATTGGGATGGATTTCGGCATCTCCCTCATTGGGGCTGCTGTCATTGTCGCCATCTTTGCACCGATCACCGTACGTGCATATATGCGCCGAGCGTAGAAAGGATTTAGCTGAGGGGGGGCATGTCCCCTTTGCCTTATTCAGTTGAGTTGAGCACCCCAGTGGATAAATAGACGGAAAAATTCCGCTTATTTCAAAATTATTATAAAAAAAGGCTAAAATAGGCGGAGAAATTCCGCCTATTTACTCAAAAAACGCCGAGATGGGAGGTTTTGCACTGCATAACCGGAAAAATGAGACTGTCGATTAAGTTTGAGTTTTTTCCACTCCTACACCATATTTCACATACTTTATGGATTTTATTGGATTTTTTCACAAGCTTTTATTGTTTTTATGTATATTTGCCTGCCCAAGGCCTTC
>NZ_JAMAUV010000034.1:0-37294 GCF_023714155.1 Neobacillus sp. MER 74 | reverse complement strand
TCCCCATGCTTTCACGAAGCCTAAAAATCTGAACTCATTTCATTTAATCGTTAACTCTATACCAACGGTAATGAAATCCTGCGAATTAGCGAGCATTCGGGAGAAAATCGTATTTAACTGAGGGAGTGGAATAAGTAAAAGAGCCGCAGCTGCGACCCTTTATTAAGTAAGCATAGCTTCACAAAATGCACAAGGAATTACATCTATGGTTATACATAAAAAACTTAAGTGAGCTCGATTACTTTCCATTGAAAAGTATGAAGGTATTCTAACGTTTCTTTTATATCCAGTTCATGATTGATATGCATATCGTCCTTTAATGATTCAGGAATGTAAGAGCAAAATCTTCCTTCTTTTTCTTTTCGTCCAGTATGAATCCGATTCAGACGGAAGGGACGCAAATATGTAAGGTATGTGGTGAAGAAAAGGAAATCGAGAAGTTTGGTATTGATAAATTTTATAAAAATGGAAGAAGACCCGAGTCTTTTTGCTCCCCTAGACTTGCCCTTTAACGGAAATAATCTCCGCTGGTAAACTGAATTTTCACCTGATATGTAAAAGATTTAAAGAGAGACTTCCTTCATGATTAAACACGTATGCTACATTGAACTATCTTTCGTTCGAATAATCCTTAAAGAATTTTGTACCTGTCGATCATATTCAATTAAATGCTCGTCGTTACTTTAAAGCCTATTCTTTTCAAAGATTATATTATCAATCATTTCTTTAGTTTTTACTTCTTCTGGGCTTATCCAAATACCTTTCATTCCAAGTCCTTTGGTTCTAAATGCTAAGTTTAGTGTATTTTCATCTATTGGTTCAAATTTATAACCGTCTCTAACTAAAGGAAGATACAAACCGATTGAATTTTAGTTTCTTCATTTGTTTCATTAGCATATGCTTCTTCAAAAATTGGAACTAATTCCTTTAATCCAATGCATAAAATGCTTCTGCTGCTTTTTCTCTTACTATTCTCCCATCCTTAATACCTTTTAGGATGATTTCTTTTGAAAACCAAGATGGTATGTCTTTACGATAACAAGCCATAATTTGAAATCGTTCATTTGCTTTCTTAGATGTTATAATGGGACCTCTACCTCCAGTTTACAAAAATAACAGGGTGAGAGAAATAATTGCTGATTTGCAGATGGGTAAAGAACCGATGAATCATCTTCGGCAGCTGATAACGACTTAAAAAAGAAGGACCTTAACTGGCTTACTGGCGCTTCCTTTCGGTAGTATTTTTCGTATAAGTTCTTTACCTTTATAGATACTATGAATAATAACTTAACTTGATAGAATGGAAGAAATTACATTTTTTAGAAATAAGATTTTTCACTAACCGTAAGTTGTTGAATAATTTCTCTATTAGGTTCATAACCAATTCCACACTTTTCTGGAACGGTGATTTTTCCATTTTCAACGACAACTTCCGGGTCAATAATGTCTTTCACCCAATAACGGGAAGAAGCAGCTGTGTCTCCAGGCAGTATGAAATTCGATAAGGTTGTTAACGCAATATTATGTGCCCTTCCCACACCTGATTCGAGCATTCCCCCGCACCAAACCGGTATATCATGTTTTTGACATAGATCATGGATACGTTTGGACTGTGTTAAACCCCCAACCCGTCCAATTTTAATATTAATAATTTTACAGCTTCCCAGTTCAATGGCTTTTCGAGCATCTTCATAGGAATGAATGCTTTCATCGAGGCAGACTGGCGTGCTGATTTCTTTTTGCAGTTTAGCGTGATCAACTATGTCGTCAGAGGATAACGGCTGTTCGATCATCGTGAGATTAAACTCATCAAGTGCTTTTAATCGGTCGATATCACTTAAATAGTAAGCTGAATTGGCATCAGCCATTAATGGCACATTCGGAAAATGTTTCCGAACCTCCCTTAAAACCTCGACATCCCAACCTGGTTTAATTTTTACTTTTATCCTCTTGTACCCTTCATTTACATGTTCCTCAATTAATTGAACTAAATCGAGAACAGTATCTTGAATCCCAATACTAATGCCGACATCAATTTCCTTTTTTTCACCACCCAGTGCCACAGCGAGTGGAATCCCTTTTTGCTTAGCGAATAAATCCCACACGGCCCCTTCAATTGTTGATTTTGCCATATTGTTTTTTCGAATTCCTGAGAGAATTTCAGAAACCTCATCAGGGTGCTCTATATCTTTATTCAAAAGTTTTGGGATCATAAAATCCTCTAACATATGCCAGTTAGTTTTTACTGTCTCTTCATTATACCAAGGAGAATGAAATGCTACTGATTCCCCCCAGCCGCTCTCACCATTTTCATCCTTTGCTTCTAGTAAAATAAATTCTTTATCTTCAAACGTTCCGAAACTAGTTGAAAACGGAAATTTCATTTTCATTCTTACATGTCGTAATTTTACCTCTCGTAATCTCATTCTGTTGTCACTCCTTTATCATGAAGTAAATTTTGTAAAGATCGTTTTGGGACAAATACATAAAAATGAACTGATTGATTATTATTTTTTATAAGGGAAACAACTGCGTATCCCTTATAAAATAAGGTATGGAAGATCTTTCGCGTTTTAAATCGCCAATCCATCGCAAGCTCCTTATTTGTATTTTTTACATACTGAAAATTGACTGGCACTGGCAATAAGATTGGATTATCACTAGACGAAATGCTTGGTAAGTCTTCCTCAATATTCTTTAATTTTGGGAGTTTCCCTTCAATTGTTTCCCATTTAAAGATCAACTCAGCCTGTTCTTGGTTAAAAGGATAGGGTTTTGAAATATAAGGACTATTGATCCACCATTCCACTTTAAGACGATCCGATGGAATACCTTTATTTAAATTGTCTTCCATATCACCATAGCATTTATCAACATATGTTGAGCTTATTGCATGTAATTTTGATAGATTAAGATAAGCATTTCGTGTTTCAAGTGGATCATACGTCCACATGATCAGTTCGTAACCCATTTCTCGAGCTAATTCTTTCTGTTTTTCTTTTAAGATAGCACCTATGCCTTTCATTTGGTGACTCGGATGGACCCCAAGCATATGTGAACACAAATAACTTTTCCCGTTATTAAAACCCGCAAAACTATAACTGAATCCTACTAAATCTTCATTAATAAAAGCGCCTAATAAAAGGCCGCCATTTTGAGAAGCAGTGATCGTTTGATGGAGGGGAAGCGGTTGCATCTTCCATACTTCTTCTTCCAGTTTTTGAACCAGCGTTAGATCATGAACAGTATTTAGCATTCGTGTTTTAATTTCAAAACTCATGATAACTCCCCTTTTTCAAAAGCCTCAAGTGTATTTATTAGGGTTCTTGCAAGGATTTCAATTCCAGAGTAAAGGGAACTATGATTAAATGTCATTTTAGGATGGTGAAGCCCGGGTTGTAAATCGCACCCTAATCCTAGCATGGTCGCTTTTATGTGGGGATTTTTCAATGTGTAAAAATGAAAATCCTCTCCACCCGGAGTAATAATCGGATCTTTTAACCGCTTTTCACCTAAAGAATCAATAATGGCTTTCTTCATAAAATGTTTAGCCTGTTCATTAACTTGTGCAGCTGCTACGTTCGCTTTTGTCTCTAGTGTTATCGTAACACCGTGCAGATTTGCGACTGATTCCGCGATTTCATTGATCTTTTCTATAAGTTCTTTCATGACTTCGTTTGTTTGTGCCCGAAGGTCGATGTTAAAGTTCGCATTTCCGGGAATAATGTTCCCAGAATCACTACCAGCGTGGAACTTTGTCATTTTAGCGGTATATGGAATCATCGGATCCAAATGGATGCCTTTTATGGCTTGAATGAAAGATGAACCCACTTCGATAGCATTCTGGCCAAGATGAGGACGTGCGCCATGTGCATCCACACCAATAATTTTCCCATCCAAAAAGGCTACTGCACCATGATAAAGGGCAGGCACTGCATACCCGTCCGCTAGTTCCTCAATTGGTCTCAGATGGACACCATACAAAAAATCCACATCATTTACAATCTTGTTTTCTATCAACTTTAATGCCCCGGTTCCCTTTTCTTCCGCCGGTTGAAAAATGAATTTCAGTTTTCCTTTATAGGAGGTATTTAGTTTTTGCAGAAGGAGCATGGTTCCCATCACCATCGTCATATGTGCATCATGCCCACAAGAATGGTTTGCTTGAAATTGACCATCTACTTCTTGCCAGAGTGCATCCATATCAGTACGAAGGGCAACGCAAAAATCCCCGGTTCCCACCTCCACAACGAGACCTGGACAATCATCAAACGTTTGGACCGTGAAACCCCGTTCCTCTAAAAATTTTTGAATGTAGGCAGTTGTCTTGTATTCCTGCCAACTTATCTCCGGGTTTTGATGTAAATAATCAAAAACGGAATCAATCGTAGGTTGTAACTGCTGGATTATCTCTTTCAATATGTCTTCCTCCGTATTATTCATTTACTGCACTATCCCAATAAAAACCCTTCATAATAGGGATCTTCACTTTCAATTATAAATTGGTGCATACCCGTAATCCATGCAGAACCTGAAATCTGTGGGATAACGGCGTGATAGGCACCCACATGACTGACCCCAATCACTCTTCCTTCAAACTTAGAATCTATAATACTCTCATGTACAAAATTTTGATGTATTTTTAACTTTCCTAGTGAATATAGTAACGCCATTTTTGCACACGTACCAGTGCCACAAGGGGATCGATCAATTTGTCCATTCCCAAATATAACCGTATTCCTGTAATCAACATCTTCTTTGTCAGATATCAAACTAAATTCAATTAAATCTATCGTGTTGATTTCCGGAATTAGCGGGTGCTGAAATTTCAACTGTTCATTTGCCGCATTTTTAATTTTATTCCCAAGAGTAATTAATTGTTGCTGCTCTTCACTTACTAGCTTTAAACCAAACTGTTCAGCACTGACAATACCAAAAATACTGCCCCCGAAGGCTACGTCAAGCAACACATGCCCAACACCTTCAACAAATACCTCGACTTTCTCTCCAAAAACAAAGGCAGGCACATTTGTAAAGGTGACCTTTTCCACCTTCTTGTTTAAAAACTCCACTTCACATTCCACAACCCCCGCTGGAGTATCAATCTTGATATTCCTCTTTTGTTCTATCATCCCAATGTTTATAGCGGTTGTGATCGTTCCAATTGTCCCATGGCCACACATATTTAAGTATCCATTGCCGTCCATAAAGATAACGCCAATATCACATTCTTCCGAACAAGGATCTGTAATGATAGCTCCAAACATATCTTTATGACCACGCGGCTCAGACATTAATAATTTTCTCATCCAATCTAATTTACTTTGCAAGTATTGCTTTTTTTCCATCATTGTCGAACCTAGTATTCTAGGTGCTCCCCCAGTGATGATCCGAGTTGGCTGCCCCATCGTATGGGAATCAATGGTTTGAATATATTGTGAAAAATTAATCATTCCGTAACCCCTCTTTCACTTTAAAATTTGGTCCTATCCCTAAACAACAAGCGTGTTTCTTATCCTTTCCACACTTCTTTGTAAACTCGAAGGAAGTTTTCACCTAATATCATGAGGACTTCCTCCTCTGAGTATCCTCTACGAATTAACGCATCTGTTAAATTTGAGAACTGTGATGGTTTTTCTACTCCTTCTGGATATCTCCATGGCGGCGGAGGGTAACAATCTGCCTTCCATTTACCAGTATCAATTAATTCTGTATATAACTTTTTCGATTCACCAAGAGTTGCAATCCCATCCATGCCTTCCCAATAATCCATCCCAATTCCAATATGTCTGATACCAACAAGTTTTCTAATATAATCAATATGGTCGATCAAATCATCAACCGTTGCTTGATTATTTGAGGTTACAAATGCTGGATAACCAACAACCCCGATGACACCATCTTTTTCGGCTACTGCTTTTATTTGATCATCCTTAAGATTTCTAGGTGATGGACACAAGTTAAACACGTTTGAATGACTAAATATGACAGGTTTATCAGATATCTTAATAGCGTCCATGGTTGTTTGATAACCTGTGTGGGTTAAGTCTACCAATATTCCTACACGATTCATTTCTCTGATTACGTTTATACCGAATTCACTTAATCCACTATTAGTTCGCTCTGTGCAACCGTCACCAATAAAATTCTTTACGTTATAACAGATTTGGATAACCCTTACGCCTAACCGGTGATAAACAGACAAAAGGTCCAAATCGTTTTCAATAGGCAGAGAGTTTTGGAAGTGAAAAATGATTCCTAATTTATTTTCTCGTTTAGCCCTATAAATATCTTCTACGCATGTTACAAGTAACAAGTCATCACTTGCTTTGATTTTCTTTAACCATGTGGCAAGGAGACTAACTGTTTCTCGACAATTTTGATTGACTGCCACAGTGGGAGCCATTACTGTAACCCCTCCGTCGATCCACAATTTATAGTAGTTTTCCAATGATCCTAATGGACAGGTCGCGTCAATTATGATTGCTTTTTTGTGAAGTTGTAAACTCTCTGTTCTATTCAATTATATTAGCCCTCCTACTATATTGGAGTCTTTTCTAAAGTAAAAGGGAAAAGCTAAGCCTTTCCCCTTTTACCTTTATCCTTTTTGATTATTTCACCTTATTCACTTTCACTGTGTTGCTATAACAAATAGCAGAGTCCCATACTCTAGCAAAGTTCCCCCATGTGATACCTTCTATCTCTGTTGAAGAGAAACCCCGCTTGCGCATTTGCTCCAGCAAATTCGGTACATCCACCGCACCATTTAGTTCAGGATTTTTGGGGAGCGTGCCACCAATACTATCAAGCGCTTCTGCGTCCAGATAGTTGATGAAGTCAAACCCGAAGCCAAGGTGTCGTGTCCCTACCAGACCGGCAATGTACACGGCGTGATCGATAAATCGATCAATACCAGGGTTTTCCTGATGTACGAATGCTGAGAATGCATTGAGGCCAATGATTCCATCTCGCTCAGCAATGGCTTTTATCTGATCATCTGTTAAATTGCGCGAGATTGCACATAGCGCTTTCGCATTGGAATGCGATGCAAATACTCCCGGACCTGGATAGGCGTTGATTGCGTCCCAAAAGGATTTTTCATTCAAGTGGGACAAGTCCAGCATGACTCCCGCTTGTGCCATCTCCATCAGAAGAGTACGCCCTTTTGCCGTAAGGCCTCGAACCTCTCCTTCTCCAGGTCCCTGAAGTCCAGTTAGCCACGAACCACTTCCCGATTGGGATAGTGCCCGTGCCTCGGCATAATTATAGCCGGGAAATCCGCTCGCAAAAGCATTCGTCTCATTCCACGTTAACAGTCCTGATGTTAGTCCCAAATCGAATAAATCGGACAAAAGGGATGGATCTTCATCAAGCGCCGCCATTCCTTCTATCGTTAGCAGGATTGCAAGCTTCCCTGAGCTGATCGCTGCTTCAGCCTCAGCAGGGGTTCTAACCATTGCGAGTTCTCCCGGTGATTCTCTCAATTCTGCTTCAAGTGCAGCCATCACCTCCCTAGTACGAGGTGCCGCCCGGTGAGTTTGGTCTAATTCAATCCAGATGGTTAGACCTAGTGCATTAATGCCGGCATTTCGCAGTGCCGGCAAATGGCGTTCGCTTATTACCCGACTCTCACCTCGTGAACGACGCCAAATCACGTCCACCAGAATATCGCTATGCAAATCGATAAATTTCATGATGTTACGTGCCCCCTATCGTGCCTGTCTCAGTTTAGCAGTGGCAGCAGTGTCAATCGTCCACGAGGCTGTATCAATAACTACCCCATAGTCACGCTGTGCGCTCTCCTGTGAAACATAGCCATTACGTACATCCTCAAGCACTTTCTCAACGCTGCGGTTAAATGGATTTCCCCATCCTCCGCCGCCGCCTGCACTGCTGATTAGAACTTCACCGGCTTCCAAAGGTTGATTAATCGCCCCTGTACGCACCTCACGCTCGGTTCCAGGCCATAGCATAATATGATTGGAATCGGCTTCCTGGCCACCATTTAGTGCCCAAGGTTTTGTCTTCGTTTTCTTTAGAATCGTTACGGCATTCCCTGGAGCAGTAAATCTATATACACGAGTCGCTCCTACCCCGCCGCGGTGCTCTCCAGCTCCACAAGAATCCTGACGAAGATAATAGCCTTCAATTAATAGTGGAGCCTTGGTCTCTAATACCTCAATCGGGTTATTTCTGCAGCCTGGCTCTGATAAGTGCATAATTCCGTTTTCGCCGTCGCCTCCAGCATGAGCACCAAAGCCCACCGCTTCATTTGTGGCTTCAAGCCAAACTTTACCGGTTACTGGATGTGTACCGACACCCATAACCGATACGACCTCTCCACCTGAACATGCAGGTACTATGTCTGGCATCGCATTTGCTAATGCCTTACAAATAATCTCCGGAATGTGAATAGATGGCCAAATTGTAAAAGTTGCCGCAGGATACTGCGCATTTACCAAAGAACCTTCCGGAGCAATGACGCGTAATGGACGGAAGTTGCCATCATTTGCTGGAGAATCCGGAGTTGTGAGCCCTTTGAAAGCCAGTGCTGCAACCCCTTCGGTTATCCCAATTGGCAGGTTAATAGGACCTGCAACCGCTGGATCCGTACCGGTGAAATCAACGATAAATTCGCTATCAGTTACGGTAACCGTCACTTTAATTTTAACCATTTTGTCTTTTTCGACCCCATCATCATCAACCCAATCCTCGGCAGACCATGTTCCCTTTGGCAGAGCAGCAAGGCGCGCACGAGCAATCCGTTCACCGTGGTTTAATATCTCTTGACTTGCCACTTTAAAAGTTTCTAGGCCGAACTTTTGTACCAGCTCTTGTACCCGCTTTTCACCGGTGTGGCAGCAAGAAATCTGAGCGTTCATATTTCCAATCACTCGATCTGGAATACGAGAGTTGAATTTGATAAGATTCTCCACCTCTAGATCACGAACGCCACGCTTGTAAATTTTTAGCCCTGGAAGAATGAGCCCCTCTCTATGAATACTGGTAGTATCTAAGCAGTACCCAGGATCTTGTTGATTCAAATCAAGCCAGTGTGCTTTACAGGCAGCATACCCAATCAGCTCATCTTGATAGAAGATTGGTGAGCTAACTAGTACATCCAATGTGTGGTTAGAGCTCCAGTATGGATAGTTAAAGAGGATGACATCCCCTTCATGAATGTTCTCTTCACCGAGAAACTCTACCATTTTTCTCAGCGCATAGTCATTACCACGAGTAAAAATAGCCAACCCAGGTGATTCAGCTAGTAATCTACATTCGCGGTCATAAATTCCAAGTCCAAAATCCTGAATTTCATAGATGATCGTGTCATAAGCGGTACGCTTTAAATTCCTCATCATCTCCCGAGCTGCTGACAGCAGGTAGTTGTGAATAACTTGAACTTTAATCTGTTCTGCATGATCATCTACATTTGTTTGCGCACTATTTTTTAATTCTATGCTCCTAGTCATGCTATACCTCCTCTATCATTATAAATAGCGATGGTAAGTTCTCCATACTCTCCAACCGTTAGAACGTCACCTTCGTGTAAAATGGTGGTGTGGCTAGGCTCTTCTAGAATGGCTGGACCGGCTACCTCATCTCCGGCAAGCAGCTTGAATCGATCGTAAACTTCATACTCAACGTGACTATTAAGGCTAGATTGGTAGACCGAGCGGCTGCCTTTACGAGCGGCTGATCCGTCACCATTCCCTGCTTCAAGCTTGGCAATTCTCGGTTTTGCAAGGACGCCAACAGCTCTCACACGAAGGGTAACGATTTCTACTGGATCTGTTGTTTGGTGACCATATTGCGTCTCATGGGCATCACCGAAGTTTGCGGCAATTTCCGAAATGTGAGCTGGTGTAATGTCGTCCCCCGGGATCTCAATCTTAACAGTATGCTCTTGGCCTGCATAACGCATCTCTGCCCAACGAATAAACTTGCAATCCTTAGAGGTAAATCCATCGCGGCCAAGAGATTCACGTCCGTTATCTTCCAAATTGCCATACAACCTAGTAATTTCATTAACATCTGCGTTTACTAGACCTGTTACAAAGGTTTGAGCAAAATCATACACTACATCGACCATCATCATTCCCCATGCTGAGAAATTACCTGCTCCTGGAGGAATAATAACAGTTGGGATACCAATCTCTCGTGCAACGTTACAGGAAACGAGTCCTCCACCGCCGCCAAAGCCAAGAAGGGCAAAATCTTTTGGGTGATACCCTCGTTCTACTGATATTTCTCGAATCGCACCAGTAATCTTCGCCTCACTTATGCGGACGATACCAGCTGCTGCCTGCTCGATAGAAAGGTTTAACCGATCGGAAAGCTTCTTAATTGCATTACGGGAAAGATTAGGATCAATGGTCATCGCTCCCCCAAGAAAGTTCTGATCATCTAAATAACCTAACGTTAGGGCAGCATCGGTAAACGTTGCATTTACTCCGCCTTTTCCATAACATGCAGGGCCTGGGTCTGCACCCGCACTTTTTGGTCCAACCTGAAGGGCTCCTCCGTCATCGATCCATGAGATACTCCCGCCGCCAGAACCAATCGTACGAATATCAATCATTGGTGTGGATATCGGTAAACTCTCAACTAATGCCTCGTTTTCTATAGCAATCTGCCCATCTACGACCATAGTGGTGTCAAGACTTGTTCCACCCATATCTAGGGTGATCAAATTCGGATGTCCTGTCAGTTCAGATAAATATGCTGCACCAATTGCACCACCTGCTGGCCCGGACATGACTGAATGAACAGGCTCTTCCTTAGCTGCTTTCGCTGTCATGGCACCGCCGCCTGAGCGGGTAAGTAAGAATTGGCCTTGATAGCCTTCTTCCTGTAATTCACTGTCGAGTCGATCCAAATAAGTACGCATGATTGGCTTGATATACGCATCAATAACAGCTGTACTTGTCCGTTCATATTCGCGATATTCTCGTGTTAATCGATGGGATAAAGTCACTGAAACCTCTGGGTATTCTTCAAGAAGCACCTTCTCCATTTCAAGTTCGTGATTCGGGTTGATATAGCTGTGTAAGAAGCAGACTACTACGGATGGAACTCCCTCTTCACGAAGTTGTTGAGCCAATTTAACCGCTTCTTCGCGATCAAATTTCGTCAGAACATTTCCTTGATAATCAAGACGCTCACTCACTTCAAGGCGCCGGTGCCTTGGGACTAATGATTCCGGTTTACGGTATTTAAAATCGTACATGGAATCACGATCAGTACGCCCTAACTCATAAACATCTCTAAACCCCTTGGTTGTAACGATTGCTACCTGAGATCCTGTACGAGTTAGAAGAGCATTCAGGCCAAGAGTTGTCCCATGTACAAAGTAATCTATTTCCTCGAAACTAACTTCTGCCTTACGGAATCCTTCCAGAACACCGCTCGCAGGGTTGTGTGGGACGGTCTCTACCTTTTCAAGGCGTAGATCGCCTGAAACTGGATCGAGTGTCACAACATCGGTAAAAGTACCACCAACGTCAACTGAAATTCGCATAGCATTTCCCCCTATATTCATATATTCTTACATCCAAGCTTTTAAGTAGAGATTTCCAATGACTCAACTGACGATTACGTATGCAAGAAAGTAGTCTTGAATCATCACCCCCTTAATTGTGAGTGTGTTAGCATCCTTGCAATCTATTTTTTCAGTGCGACAAAATCCAAATCATAGCCAAATGCTTGCGGGCCGCAAACTTCGATTGCTTTTACCGTCTTCATTCGATCATGGGCAGGAATGACGACAATCGTTCCTCTGTACCCGTATTTCACAATGTCGGTTCGAATGGGTTCAGCTGTTTCTGAGTCTAATATCGTAATAAGATCAGGAGGCAAGCAGATTAATTGGTCATCAATGGTTAATTTCAACCATTCATTTTGAAAATCAATAACAGCCGTGGTTCCTTTGTGCTCTCCGAATCCTTCCATGATAATTTGTCCCATGGAGAATCCTTTTGTACTTTCTGCACCGAAGTCGCGATTGATATCAACAATTTTCCCCTTAAAAGCGCTCCATCCACCGGTAATTTCTTCAACCACTTTAATCGGATCATGGTGCACATTGCGAGCTTCCCTTACTTTTTTCCCCAACTCTAGTGTTAAGCTTACTGTGTTTGGGATACATGTTGCTCGCAGTTGTTCCCCATTCATTGGGTATCCTGCAATCCAGCTGATTCCGCCATAGGACATTGCTGTTTGTCGAACAATGTTCTCAGCCATGTAAGCATCTGCAGTATCAATAATCGTAGCAAACCCTTTTTCATTAATGGCTACAACCGGACTGGCTGAAACGCCTCCAATATGAAAACTTGTCATTTGTAATTCAGGAAAAGCTCTGCCCATCCCATCACCATCAATAACAGGTAAGCCCATTTCACCAGCAACTGCCATCGGAACAGTTGTATTAACTCCACCAGCTTCTGGTGGAATGACTCCAACAAAATCACGATTCAAGTATTCACTTAATTTTTGAAATGCAATATTCAATTCGCTTCCGTTTGGAGTTTTTTCCGTTAGAACGACTGGGGCTCCTAAACATCCCCCCATCGCGATCATCGCATCATCTGGTACATCATCAGGTTTAATTAATACGATTTCTTTCCCTTTATTTAGTACGTTATAAGCCCATAGCAGTCCGATTTCCGGGTCTCCGCCCCCACCAGTCGCAAGGATGGAAGCACCTAATGTAATGTCATCAATATCCTGTCTTGTTAATGTTTTATAATCGGTAATACCCCATTTTTCTAGGATGTCGTACACACTCATCCCATTTCCTCCTTGGTTATTGGCTGCTTTTCGCTAGCTCAATTGATTAGATCACGCTTCGTTTGGGTCAATACTTCGTAACCGCCTTCAGTTATTAGAACCATATCTTCGATTCGAACAGCCCCTACTCCAGGCAGATATACCCCAGGTTCGATTGTTACCACCATGTTCTTTTCAAGAATATCAGTTCTTCCCTTATCGATAATCGGGCCTTCATGAATATCTAAGCCTAATCCATGTCCCGTTAAGTGCGGGAAGTAATCGCCATATCCTAATTCTTGAATCTTCTGTCTTGCTATGTAATCAATCTCTCCAGCCTGCACTCCTGGACGCAAGGACTGAATGGTCTCCTGCTGAATTCTTAATACATCTTGGAACAGCCGTTTCTGTTCAAGCGTAGTTTCTTTTACTGAAAAAGTTCGGGTAATATCGGAGCAATAACCTTGATAAATTGCGCCCATATCTAACAAGATTAATTCATTAGGATTCAAAGCTTTATCTGAAGCATATCGTTGTGGCAGCCAGCTGTTCTCACCGGAAGCGAGAAAAATCTCGAATGATGAATTTTCAGCGCCTTCTTTTAACATCGTATACATGGCAACAGCTGTTACTTCGTGTTCCTTCATCCCTGCTCTAGCTGCTTTCAGCGCTTCTTGCATTGCTTTGTCGGCAATTTGAGCAGACTTACGAATAATTTGAATTTCTTCCTCACTTTTAATCATCCGCAACCGTCCAACTTCAGATGCGATGTTTTCAAAATGGGCATTTGACAGTTTCTCTTGAAGGTACTGGAAGGTAGCATAGTTAAGTTCCGGCAGCTCCACACCAACCCGTGTTATTTTGCGTTTATGAAAATAATGATTTAAAACCGTAAGATAATCAGGGGTATCTTCTGGAAAAGGGAGAATTTCTTTAATCCAGCAATCCCTCAGAGCCCGTTTTAAATCTAAGCGTGCCACAACGTACTTTATATCTTGTTGTGAAATTAATAGAATACTAAAGGAAGCAGTATTCATACGAAGTCCTGTATAATATCGGATACTGGCTCGATTAAATAGCAAACATACATCCAGTTGTCTCTCTTCCATTATCTTTCGTAAAGCTTGAACTCTATTTAAAAACGGATTGACTTCCAAATTCCTCACCTATTCAGCTTTTTTATTTAGAAATGCTGGTGAAATCATGGGTTATTCTCTTTAAGAACGAACAACGTATTCATGGTTTCACCAGCATTATGTCTGATCATATGTTTTTATATTAATTCTCTAATGGTCTGCTCCAACTCTGGATTGATTAAATACACTTTTCTTGGGACACGAGACTCAATGTTAGAGGTTGCCTGACTTGCCAACTCAAGAATAACGAAAGAATCAATAAACGATTGGCAAATTTCATCGACCTGCTCCACAGAATATCCGAGCTTGTCTGCTAATTCTTTTCTTTCGATATAAGGCTGATTGACAATCGTCTTTAGAACTAACTTATTATCTTGATCTTCTAGTTTGGTTTGAAGCAATTGCGTTTCCATTATTTCACCCCCTGTTTTGCCATTAACTTTTCAACGGGAACATAATCAAAGTCATAACCAAAATAGCGAGGACCGAATGTCTCAAGACCTTTTTCTGTTCTCATCCGTTCATGAGCCGGTATAAGAATAATAGAACCGCGGTAGCCATATTTCATAATGTCCGTACGAATCGGCTCACCTGTTTCAATATCAAGGATTGCAATGAGATCAGGTGTAACACATTTTAGTTCGTTATCCACCCTTAGATTCAACCATTCATTTTGAAAATCCAATTCGGCTCTTTGTCCTTTGTAGTCTCCAATACCTTCCATTATCACCTTTCCGAGTGAGAATCCTTTGTTCATCTCACCGCCAAATTCTCTTTGAATATCGACGATTTTCCCATTGAATACTCGGTGGCCTTGAATATTTCTAGTATTTTTAATACTAGTTAAAATTTGTTCAACTGGGTCATTGTGGCTCTTTCTGGCTTCCATTACAGCTTTCCCTACATCCCATGCAATACTTTGGGAGTTTAAGATGGAGGTTCTTTTCACATCAGCTCCAGACATTGCGTAGGTGGCTACCCAGGAAATTCCGCCATAAGACATCGCTACTTTTCGTGCAATCGACTCTGCCATCAGATCATCATCCCGTGTATCAATAACTGTTGTGTTCATACGGTCATCGGTAGAAACTGTTGGGGATGCGTGCACCCCTTGAGTAGCCCATGAAGTCATTTGCAACTCAGGGAAGGCACGATTCATTCCATCTACATCGATCACAGGCAATCCTAATTCTGCTGCAACAGCATAAGCAACTATGGAGTTTACCCCTCCACACTCAAGTGGGATTGTTGCTTGTAGTTTTTTGCCCATATAGGCTTCCAAGGTGGAAACCGCTTTATTCAAAACGTCTTCATTAGGCGGCTTTTCAGTTAACACTAGGGCTGCTCCTAAACAAGCAGGGCTCGCCACTAAAATATCATCTGGAATATCTAGTGGGTCAATCATGACAATATCTTTTCCTTCATCTAACACTTTATAGGCCCATAACAGTCCGATTTCCGGATCTCCTCCACCACCAGTGGCTAAAATGGAGGCTCCTAATGTAATTTCCTCAATGCTTTTTTTGTCGATTACTCGATAATTGGTTATTCCCCAATCTTCTAAAATATCGTAAACACTCATGGTTTCCCTCCTCAGCTGTTTAAGCAAATACTTTGCCCTTAACCCGTACTCTGACCTTTTGTTTTTTTCCTGGCATATAAGCAAACGGAATTTCTTCCACATCGATAATTTCTTCGGTTCCAGCAATGGCTCCAGCTTCCTGCGCATTTATCTTAGCTAAGGCGACAACACGGTCGATGGCAGCATTTCGGTTTTCAACTGCAAGGTCAACGGCCAATTCTGCTGAAGCACCAATTTCCGCAATCGTTGTTCCAATTGCGCCGCCCACTTCAAAATGGTTTGGAAGGATGACCTCTGTTGTCCCTTCAATATTATACTGCGGAACAGCTAGGGCTCCCCCGCCAATAAAGATAGCAGGTATTAACCCTGATTCTGTTTTCATCTGATCAATGGCAATCTCTACACGTTCCTTAATTCTAGCGTTCGCTTCCTTAACTAAGGATGCTGGTAATGCATTTATGGCAGCTATGTTCGTAACATAATTGGTATCAAAAATATCAAGTTTGCTGTTTAAACGTCCTGTTGCAACAGCAATATCATGTACGGTTAAAATTGGTCCACCGAATGATTTACCCAGTTTGACAAGGTTATAGCCCACGCTTTCAGGTCCTAAACCCATGACTTTATCCTGCTGAGTTTTGATAATCGTTCCACCGCCTAAAGCAATGGATAATAAATCTGGACAGCGTACATTTGTTTTTACTCCACCGATATTTACAGTGATAGAGGATTCTCTTGGAAAACCATTTACAATATAGGCTACATCAGTTGAGGTTCCACCCACATCCACGACCGCCCCATTTTGGATACCTGATAAGTACACGGCTCCGCGAACAGAAGCAGCTGGTCCAGAAGCTACTGTAAAGATTGGATACTCTACTGCATGATCAGCATTCATTACACTTCCATCGTTTTGAACGACAAATAGCTTTGCATTGATATTTCGATCGGCCACCGCTTGTTTGAATGCTTCAACGGCCCGTTTCATAACCGATTTAACGGAAGCGTTTAAGATCGTGGAGTTTTCTCTTTCCAGTAATGAGATGGATGCGATTTTATGGGATTGAGTAATGAACACCTCATCACCAAGATATTCTCTAACAATTTCCATTGCACGGTCCTCGTGTTTTGGTATGATTGGTGAAAATACACCTGTGATGGCTACCGAACCAACTTTCCCTTTCATCGCTTTCGCTGCATCCATGATGGCTTTTTCATCTAAAGGGACAATATCCTTCCCGTTATATTCAGATCCGCCTCGAATGATATGGACATGCTCTTTACCACCTAATGCTGCGATTAAATCTTCTGGCCACCCTGTCATTGGGGGTATCGCTGTTGTCGCCGGTGCCCCAATCCGGAAAATACCTACTTTATCAAGTTTACGTCTCTCAATAATGGCATTCGTTGTATGAGTAGTTCCAAGGGAAACCATTTCTATTTTTGAAACATCCACATTGCTGTTTTTTAACAATAAATCCAATGCATTAATAATCCCTGTTGTAATATCTTCTGTTGTTAAGGACTTTGTTTTTGAAACAACTTCTTTCCCTCTCATTAAAACACCATCGGTAAATGTTCCACCGACATCAAAACCAATCCTGATTTGCTCTGTCATGTGTTTTCCTCCTCGTTATGTATTTCCTATTAATCCATTACTCTGTTGATTTTATTTTGGAAAAAGGCTCCACCAAATCTATTAAATTAGAGTTAAGGTGAAGCCTAAGTAAAAAACATTTTATCTATCTTATATCGATATGGATTAAAGTTTTTTGATGTTAATGTAAGATTTCGCCTTCCGTTTCTCTAATAAATAGGATTGTAATCAGTGTAATAACCATGAAAACCTGAATAAAAGAAACCGTTGCTCCAAATACCCAACCTAATCCAATAACAAAACCGATTAAAGATGGAGCCACAGTGTTTGCCCAACGTTGTCCGCCAACACCCCAGCTATATCCTACACCACGTACATTTGTTGGATAGATTTCTCCAAACCATGTGTTCCAAACGCCCCATGCCCCTAAGCTAAAGAATCCTAAAGCGAAGTTGAATGCGTATAGTTGGAATACACTCGAAGAATATGCAAATGCAAACCCAAAGATCGATGCAAATAATACGAAAGCAAACATGACTTTTTTACGTCCATATTTACTAGTTAGGTGTGCAGCTACGATATACCCTGGAATCTGCGCTACAGCCGATAATGCAACGAAACCTAAGCTTTGTCCCATTGATAAGCCCTTTTGTTGTAATAATGTTGGAATCCACGTATACAATCCCCAATATCCAAAGGAGAAACAGAAATTGACGATTGTTTGTAATGCTGTTGTTTTTATCATTTTCGTTTTGAAAATTTCAAAGATACTACCTTGTTTTACTTTAGAGACATACAATTCTGTGCCCTGGCTAACCACTGTTTTACCTTCACTTAATTCAGAAATAATTTGCTTTGCCTCGTCTGTTCTTCCCTTTCCTGCAAGCCAGTAAGGAGATTCAGGAATTTTTCTAATGACGAAAGCCCAGAATCCAGCTAGCGAACTAATAAAAATGATTGCTCTCCAACCGCCCAATACCCCGTCCAAATTCATAAGTAAACTGGTTATTCCTAGGGCAATTAAAGTACCAATTGGCCATCCTGCGGATAAAAATACTGCTGCTTTACCACGCTGTTTAACTGGGAGCATTTCTTCGTAATATGGAAAGATACAAGCCAGTACACCACCCAAAGAAAAACCGGATAATAAGCGCAATGTGTAAAGTGTTTCATAGTTTGGTGAAAATGCACTGACAGCTGAAACCACTCCATATAAGAGTAAGCTGTAAATAATCGTTTTCTTTCGTCCGATTTTATCTCCAACAATCCCCCACACATATGTCCCCGGAATCATACCTAAGAAAATTGCACCAATAAGGGAACCTACTTGGACAGGAGTTAAAGAAAATTCAGCGGCGATAGCTCCACTAATCATAATGATAATCATCATTTCCCATGCCTCGATTACAAACGCCATAAATAGGGCTACCCCTACAAACCGATGTTTTTTTGTAAATGGCATGTCTTCAAAAAAAGTACCAACTTCAACGGTTTTCTCTTGAGACTTAGCAGAAGCTACCACTTCCATTTAACTCACTCCCTCATTCATAATGATAAAATTATTTCTTACTTAAAACCGGATTATATAAGTTAAACTCCTCCACCTCCTTTGCCGGAGGAGATTGATACCCTACCTTCTTGCTGTGGGTCCAGGATAATTTTTGTTTTATTTCTACTAGAAATTCTGCGTATTTAAATGGCGCACAGCTCGCGTCAATGACTGGCACGCCTAATTCTTGCTGCAATGAATCAAAGAAACCAAACTCGCCTGTACAGCCTAAAACAATGACATCTGCCCCATCTTTCTCGATCGCTTCATTCGCTGCCGCCCTGATTCTTCTCTTTGTTTCTTCAGGATCCTTCTGGAAATCATGCACCCCGAGCTCAAGCGATTTAAATGACGCCAGTTTATGTGTAAAGCCGTATTTGTGGACATTTTCTTTCATTTCCGGAATCCACTTTTTTCTGCCCACAAGAATCGAGAAATTTTCTCCAAGCGTTGTGGCAATGTGCAAAGCAGCTTCAGCAGGTGCGGTAACAACCATTTTTTCAGCCACTTCCCGGCAAGCTCTTAAAGCGGGATCATAAAAACAGCCGAGAATTGCCGCGTCATAACCGTCCTCTTCCGCCTTTTTCACAGTCCTGATCAGTTCTGGAATGACCATCGCTTCATAGCAGTTATACTCCACGTGGATCGGTCCTGGTCCAGCAAAAGAAACAACATCCACCACTGTGTCCGGGCTTTTAAAACGTTCAAATTGTGTTCTAAATTCTTCATCAAAAACATCTGTGTGCAATGGATTAATAAACAAAATTTTCTTGCTAGCCATTTTTTAACCTCCCGATTTTTAAAAATTCAGAATAATAACTATCTTTTTTTAATATTACCATAAATATTTAAGTAATAGCATAATTATTTTCGAAAAAAATAAATATTTTTAATATTAATTTAATTTCAGTCTTTTAATCTCGTAATAGTGACTTTTTCAGAACCATTTAACCAGATACGTTCGCCAACTTTTTGCAAAAGATCTAGATAAGTAAAGTCAACCTGGGCAAAAACGTTAACCGGTTCATCCCCTTTGTTGCTTCGTGTATGTTCAGCACCATAGTAAATAGCTAAAACTTCTAAAACGTCAGGTTCAGACTCAAGAGGCCAATCCCTCCAGTAGACAATTTCCCCAATACTAGTAGATATGGTTTGGTTTTCTCTTTTTGGCATAGAAGTAGACGGAAATTCAAAATTCACTTCACGACCGGACCAGCGTGAATGCGTAACTGTCTGCGAAAAGGGAAGTGCCTCCCAAACGATTTGACACGTTTGGGGGGCTTTATCTTCTTGTAATGTTGCCGGGAAACTTTCCCCGTTTTCAAATGTGATTAATATTCGGCGCATATTTCACCTCTTAACCTATTTTGTTTCTTTGGCGATACATAATGGTTTCTTGTTCGTCCACTTCTAAAACGTCTTCCTTAATTACGACACCGTACTGCACAAACGCAGTTTGTCGGTCGATGTATCCATCGATAACATCTTCAAGCACACGATCGACGTCACGTTCAAACGGATGCCCAAATCCGCCGCCGCCTCCTGTTTTCACAATCACCTTGTCTCCATATTTCATTGGTTTTGCATTTATTTTCAGGGCTTTTTCTTCTTTTTCTCCACTTAAAATAGTAACTTCTGGTGATGCTGCCTCTTTACCATCAAAAAGTCCCCAAGCAGGTGTTTTTGAACGCTCTAACCAAAGGTATAAAAAAGCTTCATCTGCAGAAACCTCGTAACCTCTAATAATTCCGAGACCTCCTCGGTTCTTTCCTGCTCCTCCTGAATTCTTTCTAAAGCCATAGGTGGTTACTTTAAAAGGGTATTTATCTTCAAGAACCTCAATAGGCAGGTTCTTGAAATCACCATTAACATTATTGATTAATCCGGATTGGCCATCATTAGCAGCAAAGCCTCCCCAGCCGCCTGCCGTAGCTTCTACATTTAGAAATGACGTGTTACGACGCGGATCAATCCCTGAGAACGTTATGATCATCGAATCCCCGTAATGTGCACCCGCACTTCTTTCCTTAAGAGCTGGAGACAGGGCTTTAACGACAAGATCGATGAGCAAGCCTAGTGCAGAAAAATACCAAACACACGCTGCCGGCTCTTGCGCACTAAAGATCGTTCTTTCTGGTACCACAACATTTAACGTTTTAAAATTCCCGCCCGTGACAGGCGCATCAGGACTAATTAGCTCTTTAAAAGCTACCCGGCAGGCTGAGATTGTCTGTGCCAATCCACAGTTGGTCATTCCTCTAACTTGTTCGCTGGAGCCAGTGAGATCGATCGTAATATTTTCCCCTTCAACGGTCACTTTTACTTTTACTGGTACAGGTTCCTCCGACACTCCATCATTGTCCAAACAACCTTCGGTCTCATAAACTCCATCAGCAATTCTCGCAATCATTTCGCGGTCTAAAAGTTCAGATTGCTTGAAAATATCCCGAATGGAGCGGTTTACTTTTTCTAAACCGAATCGGCTGATGATCTCATGAAAACGTTTCTCTCCAGTACGGCAGGCAGCAATTTGAGCATTAAGATCCCCTAGTGCAGCATCCCGAAAACGGCTGTTAGTAATAATAAGATTAATAACATCTTTACGAGCCTGACCAGCATCGTATATTTTTGTAGGCGGAATACGTACTCCTTCCTGGTAGATTTCTGTAGCATCCATGGAGAAACCTGGGTCCTGTGCACCTACATCAAGCCAGTGGGCACGATTCGCAGTGAAACCGATCAATTCATCCTCATAAAAAACAGGGGAAATAACGGTAATATCGTTAAGATGTGTACCAGTTAGATAAGAGTCATTCATGATATAGACATCACCAGGCAGATAATTTTCGACCCCGCCAATCGACGCTGTAACGATTTTTATGCACTCATCTAAATTTCCTAGAAAGATAGGAAGGCCTGCTGATTGACCCAGCAATTCTGCGTTTCTATTAAAAATACCAACGCTGCAATCCTTCATTTCGTATATGATCGGAGAAAAAGAACTTCTAGCCAGACTTGCATTCATTTCATGTGCGGCAGAAATTAACGCATTCCGAATAATTTCCGTTGTAATCGGGTTTTCTAAAAATTGACTCGTTTTAACCGCTGCTTTAGCATTCATATTATTATCGTTCCTCCTTCGTGATTTCAAGGTTCCCTAACCGATCAACCTCAACTCGATAACCACTAGGAATAACCGTTGTAGTTCGAGGATCTTCTACAATTGCTGGTCCATCAAAACGATGGCCATACTTCAAATGAGCAGTCGTCATAACTGGTGTATTTTTTTCTGACCCTTTCCAGATGACTTGTTTGTTCGTTCTTGAAACGACATCTGTTTCAGTTTTAACAGTTGTTTCCTTTTCTGCTTGTTCCTCTTTTTCTAGCTTTCCATAGCCAGTTATTCGTAAATTTACTGCTTCAATAATTCCATCCGGATTGTTATGACCATAAATTTTCCCATGCATTTCATGGAAAAGTCCGGCTAACTGAATCATGGATTCCTCATCATTGATTTTAATATTTAAGGGTACATTCACTGTGTATTCCTGGCCAACATAGCGAATGTCAACCGTTTTCTGAAATGACATATCAGCTTCTTTCACTCTTTGCTGAGTTAAAATATTGATAGTTTCTTGCTCCATTTCATCATATAGACCAACCATCTTCTTCTTGTCACTATGGTCTAATACAGATACAAATGTTCTTACAGCATCATGACGAATATCTGTTTGAAGCATGCCCCAAGCCGAGAAAGTGCCAGCAACTGTTGGGACAAGGATTTTCGTTATTCCAAGAAGATCAGCGATTAACACGGCGTGCATCGGACCAGCTCCGCCAAATGCGACAAGCGCGAAATCACGTGGGTCAATCCCTTTGCTTACTGTTAACGTACGAATGGCGTCCGCCATTTTTGCATTGGCAATATCACAAATCCCTTCTGCTGTTTCTAGTACTCCTAAACCTAGCTGATCAGCAATTTGTTTTACCGCTTGATAGGCAGCATCACGGTCTAATCTCATGTTTCCGCCAAGAAACCCTTCCTCATCCAGACGTCCTAACACTAGGTTGGCGTCCGTTACAGTTGCTTGAGTACCTCCATTTCCATAACAGGCAGGACCTGGGTCTGCTCCTGCACTTTTTGGACCTACACGTAATCCCCCGCCCTCGATCCAGGCAATGGAACCACCACCCGCCCCAATTGTGTGAATATTAACCATTGGTGTAAGAATAGGAAATTCTTCTAGACTAGTTTCCGACGTAACATCTGGTTCACCGTCAATAACAAGGCTTACATCAAAACTTGTTCCACCCATATCGACACAAATTAAGTTTTTATAGTCTGTCAGTTTACCAAGGCTAATACTTCCAATTGCACCACCAACCGGACCGGACATTAGCGTCTGGATTGGCATTTTCTTTGCAACCCCGGATGTCATCACCCCGCCATTGGATTGCATAATATATAAGTCTCCTTCTAACCCTTCTTGTCCCGTTCTGTCTTCTAGACTAGCAAGATAGTTTTCAACAATCGGTGCTACATAGGCATTGATCACCGTCGTACTAGTACGTTCGTACTCACGCCATTCACGAGCAATTTCATGCGATAGCGATACTGAAATGTGAGGTGCTTTTTGTTTAATAAACTCTTTTACTTTTGTTTCATTTTCTGGGTTTTTGTATGAGTGTAAAAGACTTACCGAAACGGAGTTAAATCCTTTTTCGATAATTTGATTGACCACTTCATTCAAATGGTTAAAGTCTAGATTTGTCTCGACTGTACCGTCAGCTAACACTCTTTCCTTTACCTCAAAAACGTTACGGCGCTTTACTAGAGGTTCCGGTTTTCTATATGTAATGCTATACATATCAGGACGATTCGCACGGCCTATTTCATAAATATCCCTAAATCCTTCCGTGACAATTAAGGCTACATTCGATCCTTTTCGTTCAAGAAAGGCATTAAGTCCTGCTGTTGTTCCATGTACGAAGTAATCGATTTCACTAAAGTCCTCAACTAGATTTTTCATACCCTCCAATACACCATCTGACAGGTTCTTTGGAGTAGTTAAAATTTTCTCTGTTTGATATTTCGCTTCTTGCTTGTCATAAAGAACTAAATCCGTAAATGTTCCCCCTATATCTATCCCTAAACGATACCGCGTCACAAAAACCGCTCCTTTTCATGCTATATTTTTAAAAGTGTCTGCATTATTTCTAAGCCCTTAATCTATTTATATATTTTCACTGCTCAATACTTCTGCCTTGCCTGTATGAGTGAATTCCTTAGAAAGAATATTCAGTCTTTCGCAACCATAATCAGTTACAAAAACGATATCCTCGATCCTAACACCAAACTTACCGCTTAAATAAACCCCTGGCTCTATGCTTATGACCATACCTTCTTCTAACAGCTGATCGTTGTTAGAGGTTACAAACGGTTCTTCATGAACCTCGATTCCTAAGCCATGGCCAGTACGATGAGTAAAATATTCTCCATATCCGGCATTACTGATAATATCTCTTGCTGCCTTGTCAATATCCATCAAAGGCACTCCTGGTTTTACAGCCTTAACGGCTGCTTCCTGTGCTTGTTTCACTATTTCATAGACTTTTAACATTTCGTCTGAAGGTTCTCCTCCAACTAATACCGTTCGGGTCATGTCTGAACAATAGTGGTCTTTAATACCTCCCATATCAATGACAACCATATCTCCAGCTTCAATAGGAGTGTTATCTGATAAATGATGGGGGATCGCTCCGTTTTTCCCCGCACCTACAATCGGATTAAATGACAATGTATCAACTCCTTGCAAGGCGAAAAGGCGCTTAATCTCATCCGCTACCTCTTTCTCGGTAAGACCAGGTCGAAGGTAGTCAATTACTTGTTGTAATACTTTATCTGCGATCGCACCTGATTTCTTCAGTAGTTCGAATTCTTTTGAATCTTTATTTAGTCTTGACTTTCCAATCACTTGCGTACCATCCACAAACGATATTTGATTTTTCAATTGTATAAGCTTAAGTAGGTTTTGACTTGGCCATAAATTATCGATTGATACGGTTCCATTTAGTGGCAGAATACTTGCCAATAACTCCAATGAATTCTCTCCATCCTTCCAGAAAGCGTTTTCAAAAAGTCCATTGAACGGGACTTCTTCTTTTGACATTTCATGAACGATCATGGTTGGCTTTCCAGCTTTAGGGATGACAATCGCCTGCAATCTTTCATGGGAGTCCAGCCATGTCCCGCTAAAATAGAAAAAATTCGGTGGTGAAGTGACTACAACAGCTTCTAAATTTAATTCTTCTAATTGTTTTTGTACTTTATAAATACGGTTTTGATATGACATGAATACGCCTCCTCAAATTTCATAGATAGAAAGCCCTGCTTTTTTAAAAAAAGGCAAGGCTTTCTATCTGCTATTACTCTCGATGGTAAATGTTATTTTATTTTAAGGCTGTGTTAAACTTGTCTGTTGATTTCCGCTCCTGGCACTTCCAACATTAGCTTTAACAAGCCTATTTTAAAAAATATAGGTTATCTGTTAACTAATACCCAAACAAGTTCGCAATCTTCTTGTCCGTCGTTATAGGCCCAGTGTTCTTCGCCATGGGGAATAAAGGTGGCTTGTCCCGCCGAAACTCGGTATTCTTTTCCACCACTCATGGTTAAAATGGAGCCTTTTAAAAAAATAGCGTATTCATCTTGCTCATGTGAACCCGTTCCTTGGAGTGGAATCCGGGCACCTGCTGGAACGGAAACCGTGCCGATCGAAGCACGGGCCCCTTCAATGATGGATTCATCAAATAGTGTTTTCATTATTATTCCCGGGCGGTCTTCCTTAGCCACATCTTCTAATGTAATTACATTCATTTATTTCGACTCCTTTGCTAGACGTTCTGGAGATAGTTCTTTTACTTCTATAGTTGATGCATCAAGGATTACCCCATAATCATTTTTTGCTTGCTCGACAGTGATATACTCATTTTTCACGTCGCTAACCACCTTCTCAACGGGTCGTTTCAGCGGGTCACCGTATCCGCCACCCGATGCTGTTACAAGGCGGGCAACATCATTTTTATTTAACGGATATTGATTATACTTACCATATGGTCCGTCGACTTCACCGTTCGCTTTTACAATCTCAAAATAATTATTAGAACCATCTTTTCCTTCTTCTGCTCCCCATACATCATATTTATGGCGACCAAAGGATGCGGTAAAGACCTGATTATCTGTTAAAGCACGGTAAGAACGGATAACACCCTGACCACCGCGAAATTCACCTGCACCAGCTCCATCAGTAGATAGGCTATACTCATCAACTAAAACACCATTTCTTGTTTCGCACACTTCTACTGGGATATTGAAGGTTTCCCCATCCAGGATACAGAATTGACCGGAAGCTCCATCCGCGCCTTCTGCTCCTCCCCATCCACCAACAGATGGTTCAACAATCAAGAAACGCTCATCCGTATCTTGATGTTTACCTGAAAGAATCGCTACACATACTGATAAGAAATGGCCTGCAGATAAACGTTCAGGCACAACCGGGGCTAACGCTTTCCAAATTAAGTCTGTTCCAAATAACATCGACTCCCAATACATCGAAACAGGGGCTGGGCGCATCGCATTAAAGATCGAGCCTTTATCGGTAATAACATGAAGCGGGCGGAATGATCCATCATTTACATCTTGAGAAGGATTGGTTACGGCAAGATATACAGTGCGGACAGCAGAAACTAAACCCGTATAAGTAGTATTGATTGAACCAGTCACTTGCGGATGGCTGCCACGGAAGTCACAAATAAACTGATCATCGGTAATCGTCACCTTCACCTGTACTCGGAATGGACCTTCTTCAATACCATCATCATCGATATAATCGACTGCTTCATACGTACCCTTCGGTATTTCTTTTAAAGCTTTAAGTGCTAATTGTTCACCATGCTCTAAAAGATAATTAATAGAGTTAAGCACAGTATCTTTTTTATACTTATCACACAATTCTTGAACTCGTCGTTCACCTGTTTTCAGTGCAGCTACCTGAGCCCACATATCCCCTAATGAAAGATCTGGAAAGCGGACATTTGCAGCTATAATATCCACTACAGCCTGATTCAATTTCCCTTCGTCAAATAATTTTATACAAGGAAATTGCAGGCCTTCTTGATAGATCTCTGTTGAATCGGTAGACATAGATCCAGCGTCTTTTCCTCCAACCTCTGTCCAGTGCGCTTTGTTCGCGGAAAAAGCGATTAACTCTCCTTGATAAAAGATCGGCATAACCAATCCAACATCACATAAATGGGAGCCGCCCCCGCCATATGGATCATTAATCAAAATGATGTCCCCCGGTTTTAAATCACCTGGTTTATTGTATCTTTCAACTGTTTCGCGAACCATGAAAGAAAGCATCCCAATAAAGCCGGTTACTCCGTTCCCTTGTGTTAGCAATTGGCCTTTAGAATCCATAAGACCGCTCGCATAGTCTAAAACTTCATATATAATAGGACTCATTGAAGTACGCGCTAAGGCATAAAACATTTCTTCGCCAATCGCAACTAATGAATCTTTAACAATATCTAATGTAAATGGATCTACTTTTGGTGCAACTGTATTTGCCATCGTCTTATACCCCCGTCTCAATGATTAAATTGCCATAAACGTCAACAGTGACCGATTGCCCAGGGTAAACAACTGTTGATGCAGATGACTCTTCCACAATGGCTGGCCCTTCAATAGCCGCATCTGGTGTTAACTGTGCTCTGTCATATACCTTTGTTTCAATCCATCCATGCTCTTCATATAATACTGGTCTTACTTCTTTTAATACACTTTCTAAAGATGCGCCGGTATTTTCCAGTTTAGCCAATTCAGGCTTCTTAACTGAACCAAGAGCTATTAAGTGCAGGTTAACAATTTCAGTTGACGACTCTTCCAACTTAAATGTATATAATTGCTCATGTGTTTCATGGAACTTATGAATCACTTTCTGCATTGTTTCTTTAGTTATTTCTCCGTTAGGAACTGGAACTTTCACGGTATGCTCTTGACCGACATAGCGTAAGTCTACAAAACGAGTGAAGAGAACGTTTTCCTTTTTTACACCTTCTTGATCATACTGAGAAATAGCGTCTGTTTCCTGTTTTGCCAGGGTTCCATTAAGCTCTTCATAATCAATGCCTTCAACTCGACGAATAAAGGTTTGGATGTAGTCATGACGCAAATCTGTCATAAGCATTCCCCAAGCTGAGAACACAGAAGTTGCTACTGGAACAATAACCTTTCGTACCCCAAGCTCTTTTGCAAGTGCCGGAGCATGCATAGAACCTCCCCCGCCAAATGCTACTAAAGCAAAATCACGTGGATCATAGCCTTTTCTCACCGAAATAAGTTTTAGTGCATTAAGCATATTGGAATTGGCAATTCGGATTATTCCAAGAGCTGCTTCGTCAACCGATGTATCAAAATGGTTAGCAATTTTTTCTTGTATCGCGTTTCTTACGCTTTCCATATCGACAGCGTTATCGAAGTTTTTCGGTGAAAGCCGTCCAACCACAAGATTCGCATCAGTAGTAGTAGGTTCTGTTCCGCCTTTACCATATGCGATAGGTCCTGGCAAGGCGCCTGCTGATTGCGGACCAACCCTTAAAGATCCACCGGCATCAATCCAGGCAATTGAACCGCCACCGTTACCGATTTCAACTATATCAACCACTGGAACTTTAATTGGATAACCCGCAGTACGGTCTGTACGTTCAATATTATACTCAGTTGTTACCTTTACTTCGCCGCCATCGATCAGAGAACATTTCGCAGTTGTTCCACCAATGTCAAAGGCAATGATATTTTCTTCACCAAGGATTTTTCCTAAGATAGCTGATCCATAAATTCCTGCCACTGGTCCTGACTCTACCATATTGATTGGTGTTTGCTTTGATTGCTCAAATGTGGTCGTACCGCCATTTGATTGCATAATATATTTGTTAGATTTATTGCCAACTTTATTTAATTCATTTTCAAGACGATCGACATAAGAAGAAGCAATAGGTTTAACATATGAGTTTAATACCGTTGTACTAGTGCGCTCATATTCCCTCCACTCTCTTGTTACCTCGTGGGAAGCAGTAACCGCAACATCAGGCCATAATTCATTGATAAGCTCTACTGTTTCTTTTTCATGTAATGGATTGCTATATGCATGCAGGTAAGAAACAGCAATCGCTTCCACATTTTCTTTCTTAAAGTAATGAACAATTTCTTCTATTTGTCCTTTATTTAAAGCTTGGATTACTTCCCCTTTGTAGTTCAAACGTTCTTCTACTTCTTGTCGTAAATAACGCGGAACAAAAGGAGTAGGTTTTTGATATTGGATATTGAAGAGATCAGGACGATTTCCACGTGCTATCTCTAACACATCACGAAATCCCTTAGTTGTAATTAATCCTGTCTTCACACCTTTTCGTTCAGTTAACGCATTAATAATGACAGTGGTTCCATGAATAAAAGTCTCCAACTGTTCAGTATTGATACCGCTTACACGAATAACATCCAAAACTCCTTTTTCAAAATTCGGGGGAGTTGTATGACTTTTAGCAACCCCAATTTTCCCTTGTTGATCAACAAAAACTAAATCAGTAAATGTTCCGCCAATGTCTGTTGCTACTCTCATGATTTAACCACCCATCTTAATAAATAATTTTTATATTGAGCAAGTCATTTAAAAAATGACTGGCGTTACAAAACAAAAGACCTTTGCATCATGATCAAGTGGATTCGTAATGGAATGCGGGATAGTCGATGGAAAGTGAATGGTATCACCTGGTTTTAAGATGTATTCCTTTCCTTCAATAGTTACGATCATAGCGCCCTCAAGAATGTAATAGAACTCTTCACCTGGATGGGTCACAATTTTTTCTTTAGGCTCACCAGGAGGAAAAGTCACTAACAAAGGTTCCACTGCTCTTCCTGGAAACTCCCCCCCGAGCCGGGTATAGATCGCCCCTGCCCCCTCAATTCTAAATGGTTTTTGTTCTTCTACTGTTACTTTATAATTTTTATTGGCAAAATCTTCAAAAAAATCAGTTATAGGAACATCGAATGCATCTGCTAATTTTTTCAATGATGTAATAGCTATTGAAGATGCAGCACGTTCAACTTGTGATAAAAAACTGATTGAAAGGCCTGTTTTCTCACTTAAATCCTTAAGTGTGAGTTTTTTTTCAAGCCGTAACTCTCTGATTTTCTTCGATACTTCTTCTTCCATTTTAAGACCCCCAACGAGTAAAACATTTAAAATATATCGTAATTATTTAAGTAATACTGTATTTAATTTCATACTACCATATTATTTTTTAAATTAACAGTATTTTTAAAAATTTTCGGAAGAAAATAAACAACCTGTATCTTTGAAAAACGATTCAAAGAATACAGGTTGATAATTACTGGATGGTGCTCGCACCTATCTTATTTAGAAAACAATCCTTTTAGGGCAAATGCTACGTTTTGCGGTCTTTCTGCCAATCGACGCATGAAGTACCCAAACCAGTCGTCACCAAATGGAATGTATACACGCATTTTGTATCCCTCTTTTACTAAACTGAGTTGCATTTCTGTTCTAAAACCATACAGCATTTGAAATTCAAATTGATCATTTGAAATATTATTCTTTTTCGCAAATTCTTTTACTTTAGCAATTATATTATGGTCATGGGTAGCAATTGCTGTATAGGTGCCGCTCAACAAATGCTCTTTGATTATCCTCATGTAATTTCCATCAATCTCGTTTTTATCCTGAATTGCAACTTCTGGAGATTCCTTATAAGCACCCTTTACGAGACGGAGAGGAATTCCTTTTAAATCTTTCACATCTTGCTCGGCTCGATTTAAATAAGCTTGTATCACGGTTCCCACATTATTAAAGTCTTCGCGAAGTTCTCTTAGAATGTCTAATGTAACCTGGCAATGTGCATGATCTTCCATATCGATTCTGACAAAATTCTTCGTTTTTTTAGCTGTTTCTAGTATTCTACGCATGTTATCCAGGCAAAATTCTTTATCAATATCCAATCCAAGCTGGGTCATTTTAACTGATAGATTGCTATTTACCTCAGCTCTGAAGATTGCTTCTAATGTTCTTACATTATATTCCGTAGCTTCTATAGCTTCCTCTCTGCTCGAAACAAATTCTCCCAAATGGTCGAGAGTACAGACTAACCCTTTTTCATTTAACTTTTTAACACTTTTAATTGCACTTTCGATGGTAACCCCTGCGACCACTTGAGATGCACCAAACCTTAAGCCCCATTTCTTTGCTGCCTTATTTAAGGATTTGTTTTGTGAAGCGTGAAGAAACATATTTTTCGAAATCTCTGCAATCATTTCCAATCCCCCTAAGATTAATATTAAATCCTTACTCTCTATACTTTATTTCAAAGATTCACTCGTTGTTTTCGCTTGCATATGCAAAATTAGATAATCAGGACCTCCTGCTTTTGAGTCGGTTCCTGACATGTTAAATCCGCCGAATGGTTGGTATCCAACGATCGCTCCTGTGCATCCGCGATTGAAGTAAAGATTTCCAACATTGAATTCCTGTTTTGCACGCTCGATGTGTTCCCTATTGTTTGAAAGCAATGCACCTGTTAATCCGTAATCGGTGTTATTCGCAATTTTCATCATATGATCAAAGTCACGTGCCTTACAGAAAGCTAGAACAGGGCCAAAAATTTCTTCCTGCATTAATCGTGCATTTTCGTCCACATCAGCGAAAATCGTAGGCTCTATGAAGTAACCTTTAGAATCGTCAGTATTGCCACCTGTCACAAGGACGCCCTCTTCTCTGCCAATTTCAATATACTTAGAAATCTTTTTGTATGAATTAGCGTCAATGACTGGCCCCATATAAGTGTCGGCGTATTCCGGGCTGCCAACCTTTAATGTTTTAGTTAATGCCACTGCTTTTTCTAGTACTTCATCATAAACATCCTGGTGCACCACTGCACGAGAACCAGCTGAACATTTTTGTCCTGAAAACCCAAATGCAGAATATACGATTGAAGATGCTGCGAGATCCAAATCTGCATCATTATCTACGATAACGGTATCCTTTCCACCCATTTCTGCAATCACACGCTTTAACCATATTTGACCAGGATGTACTTTAGCTGCACGTTCATAAATGCGGCAGCCCACTTCACGGGAGCCAGTAAAGGATATAAACCGAGTGTTTGGATGATCAACAAGATAATCTCCTACTTCCGAACCGCTTCCTGGAATATAATTAAGAACTCCCTCTGGCAGTCCAGCTTCTTCCATTACTTCAACGAACTTCGCTGCAACAACTGGTGTATTGTTAGAAGGTTTTAATAGAATCGTATTTCCGGCTACTATAGCTGCAGCTGCTGTTCCTGCCATGATTGCTAATGGGAAGTTAAACGGTGAAATAATGATTCCAACTCCTAGAGGAATATAATTGTAACTATTTACTTCTCCTTCACGGCTTTTTACTTGGGCACCGTCTTTTAATTCCACCATTTGGCGGGCATAGTATTCAAGAAAATCAATTGCTTCTGCTGTATCGGATCTGCTTCTCTCCATGGTTTTCCAGCCTCTTTTACAAGGTAGCTTGAGAATTCATACTTGCGTTTACGAATAATAGAGGCTGCACGGAAAAGAATTTCTGCACGATTCATTGCATCCTCCTGTTTCCATGATTCGAATGAAGTCAGTGCAGCTTGCATCGCTTTTTCAGCTATTTCTTGATCTGCTTTAGATACTCTTCCAATGACTTCTTCTTTTTTAGCTGGGTTAGTGGAGACGATTTTCGCTTCCGTAGTAATGCGTTTTCCCCCGATAATTAGCGGATATTCTTTCTCAAGCTGTGAGTTAACAAAAGATAATGCTGCTTCAAATTCATTCTTATTTACCTCTATTGAAAAATCTGTAAATTGTTCGTATTTGTAATCTTTAACCTTGCTTAATTCTGTTGTGTTCATGATTTTCTCTCCTTTTATTAAATAGTATATTTGTATTTTGAAAGATATTAATATTATGTTTCTTCTGCACAAAAGCCTGTTTACAACTGAATGTTGGTTCCAGCATTATGCTTTAAAGCTTTTTCATATAAATATTGCGCTACTACTAAATCCACAACGGCAAGACCGACAGATTTAAAAACAGTTTTTTCCTCTACGCTTTCTCTACCTTTTCGTTCACCACTAACAATTTCACCCAGCTCTGCATAAATATTGCTTTTGTGAAACAGACCTTCTTGAATCGGTATTTGCAAATCACCTGTTTCTTCTAGTGCAGCATGCCTCGATTCCACAACGACTTTCTCGGCCGTAGAAAAAACGTGAGATGGCAATTCCTGCATATCTGGGCGAAATGAACCGACGGCATTAATATGAACACCAGGCTTTATCAAATCTGTAAAAACCGGTGATAGAGAGTTCGTAGCCGTTACAATAATATCCGCTTCATGTACAACCTGATTTGAATCCGTACCCACTTGTACATCCACGCTAAATTTTTGATCAATGTATTTAGCAAACTCTTTAGCTTTTCTTGGCGTCCGGTTATAAAGGGAGACTTTTTTTATGTCTCGGACAGCTAGGATGGCTTCTAGTAAACCAGTTGCTTGTTCCCCTGTCCCGATTATGCTTACTATTTTAGAATCAGGTCGAGATAAATATTTAGTTGCAACACCAGTAAGTGCTCCAGTTCGTATCATTGTTAAATAAGAGCCTTCCAATAAAGCGAGCGGTTCACCTGTTTCAAAATCAAATAGAATAACTACTCCATTTATCGTTTTCTTACCTAATTTTTTATTACCTGGGACTACGTTTACTAGTTTTACTCCCACGCTCCTAAGCTCTTCTGCAACTGAGGGCATCACTAAAGCGGTGTTTTGAGAATTACCGAATGGCAGAGCCGAACGAATGGGAGTAATTGTCCGGGAGGCCGAAAATTCACTTAGTGCCACTGCAGCTTGTTCTATAACCTCATTCATATCTATTAAATTTCTTTGTTCATTAGCATTTATAACTAACATTCATCTTCCTCCTATCCCTCTTAATATATTTATCCTTCGTCTGTTATAAAATATTTTCAAGGTTTCAATAGTTGCTTACTGTATATTATTGCAAGAACTGTGCCAAAACAAAAAAAAAGCGAAGTTTGTCAATTTTCAGTAAACTGTGTTTACAACTTAACTTAAACAATGTATATTTTTATCAACAAAACTGTATACAAAGTGTATATTTTTTAAACATTTTTTTAAAATTTAATCAATCAAATCTTCGAGGTGGTATATGAAAAAAAACGATTCTTTTGTCCTTGATACCCTTCGTACGTTGTTGTCTTCATTAGAAGAAGCCATTTCTGTCATAAACACAGATGGAGAAATGGTATTCTGGAACGAAGCAGCTGAAAAAACGTACCATATAAAAAAAGAAGAGATTATCGGAAGGAATATTCGCGATTTTTTTGAACAAGAGGATATTATGAATTTGAAGGTTCTCGAAACCCAACAGTCCATCCGAGATATGTATCATATTCCACGGCCTGACAAGCATGTCTTAATAAGCGCGAGCCCTATTTACAATCAAAACAAAGAACTTATTGGCAGTATGTCAGTGGAAAAAGATATTTCCGCCACAATAAAATTAAATGAACAATTAACCTCTACTTCTAAAGAGTTACAGCAGCTAAAACAACAAATCACTCAAAACCATCTTGATGATCCATTTAATAAGATAAAAGGAAAAAATGCCTCAATTCAACAGATTATTCATGACACAAAAAAAGTAGCAAAGACAGGCGCAACGATTTTGATTAGCGGAGAAAGTGGTGTTGGGAAAGAACTTTTTGCCCAAGCCATACATGAAGAAAGCTCACGAAGCGAAAAACCATTTATTCCGATTAATTGCGGGGCGATTCCTAATGCCCTGTTTGAAAGTGAGCTCTTTGGTTATGAAGCAGGTGCCTATACTGGTGCTTCAAAAGGAGGAAAACCGGGGAAACTAGAATTAGCAGAGGGAGGAACTCTATTTTTAGATGAAGTAGGAGAACTTCCACTGGATATGCAGGTCAAACTTTTGAGGGCTTTACAAGAAAAAGAAATCTATCGCATAGGTGGACAAACGCCGATAAAAGTTAATGTTAGAATTATTGCCGCCACCAATCGTATTCTAGAAAATATGGTGTCAGATGGAACATTTCGTTCTGATTTATTTTATCGGCTAAATGTATTCTCTGCTCAGATCCCTCCCCTACGAGAAAGAAAAGATGACATTCCTTTTTTACTTTATGATTTTTTAAAAGAACTTTCTATCAAATATAACAAAGCAGTACCTGCAATTAATCGGAAGACAGTCCATCGATTGACCGAGTATCATTGGCCAGGTAATATACGAGAGCTGCGTAATTTAGTAGAGAGATTGGTTATACTTCACGAACGCAGTGAAATTTTTGAAAATGACATTGACCAGCTCCTACCGCAAGCAAAGCGAACTATTGATACTACAGTGCGATCATTATTTCATGAAAAAGAAAGATTAGAAAAAGAAAGAATCCTTCAAACACTTCAAACGACATATGGGAACAAAAGTATAACGGCAAAAGAATTAGGTATAACACGGGCTACTCTTTATAAAAAAATGAAGAAATATGGGATCATATCATATTTAAGGTAAATAGTTATTTGACAATTCAAATAACGGCAACATTTGAACAGTTAATTGATCGGTTTGATATTGAAAATTTCTTATTAGATATGCCCGTTTTCTATGTCATATGGTTCTCCTTTTAATAATTTCGTATCCTTTTTGCCATCACCTTTGCCATCCATTTGCTTACTGGTTATAGTGATGAATTTGTTTGTTTCCTCAAGAGCATATACAGCAGTGAAAGCGGATAATGACATGAAAAAGAAAGCACAAAAATTAAGCCTTAATAAATCAGCATTTTTTGGCCAAAATAAAAAGCCAAACAAACGATTAATTTATAGATTTTCCGTTAAGTTTTATTATGGCTTAAAAAGGGAACTTATTCACCATGTGATAAAAATACTATAGGTGAGAAAGGACTTGATTAGATTGAAAAAAGGTTGGCTAGGAATAGGGATTGTGGTCGGTGTTATTGTCATATTGGGCCTTATGTTCATGTCCAGCTATAATAGTTTTGTCAATTTAGAAGAAGATGTAAATCAATCTCATGCTCAAATCGAAAACCAACTTCAACGAAGGCTCGATTTAATTCCAAACCTGGTGAATACTGTAAAAGGATATGCGGCTCACGAAAAAGAAGTTATTGCCTCCATCTCAGATGCACGTGCACGGCTTGCCGGAGCAAAAACCCCCGAAGAAGAAGCAACCGCTAACGATCAATTATCTGGTGCTCTAAGCCGATTGCTTGTCGTCGTTGAAAATTACCCTAACCTGAAGGCAGACCAGCAATTTACTCAGCTAATGGATGAACTGGCTGGAACAGAAAACAGAATTGCCGTGGCCCGGAAGGATTACAATGAAAAAGTAGCAGAATTTAATAAAAAAGTGAAAAGATTCCCTAGCTCCATTATTGCAGGAATCGGCGGGTTTGATGCGAAAGAATATTTTAAAGCAAACCCTAAGGCTCAAGAAGCTCCAAAAGTTGACTTTGGAGGCAACGGGTAATGAATATGAAAAGGATCTTCAGCTTTCTGTTGGTATTTACCACGTTATTTCTTTGTGCAGCCCGTGCACTTGCTGAGGATGTCCAAGTACCTGCTCCAGTAGGAGATATTTATGTACAAGATTTTGCCCATGTCTTAAATGAAACAGAAAAAGCAGAATTAATCAATTTAGGCAGGAATCTTGAAGACCAAACAACTGCACAAGTGGCCGTGCTGAACGTTCAATCCATTGGCGGCCAATCCATAGAAGAATATGCAAATGAGGCATTCCGTCAATATGGGCTTGGCAGTCAGAAGGAGGATAATGGCGTCCTCCTTGTTTTAGCCATGAAGGAACATAAAATCCGGATTGAGGTAGGTTATGGTCTCGAGGGAAGAATTCCAGATGCTAAAGCTGGCCGAATCTTGGATCAATATGCTATTCCTTATTTGAAAAGTAACCAGCCGAACCAGGCTGTTTCGGAAACTTATAAAGCACTTGCCAATGAGGTCCTTGCCGAATATAACGGTGGTGACGGCCAAAAGACAGTACCGAAGGATGAAGGGATAGGAATTCCATCCTGGCTTCTCATCATCATTGTCCTTGTGGTGGTAGTTTTAGACTTTAAATTTTTCGGAGGCACCTTGACTTATTTTCTTCTATCCATCCTATCACGAGGTGGTGGAAGAGGAGGCGGCGGCGGATCTCGAGGAGGCAGCGGCGGATCCTCCGGCGGCGGAGGTTCAAGCCGAGGCTGGTAATCGAGTAGGAGGGGGTGACTAACCCCCGACCTCTCACACCACCGTACGTGAGTCTGTCTAACAATTGTTGTTGAATTTATCAAAGCTTTAATAAATTCAACAATATTTATGGTGAAAATAATAAAAATCCCAAAAATCATATAAAAAGGGGGCGAATCCCCCCTAAATCTTGTTATTAATTCCTTTACTCCGATTATATTTATCATTCTTTTAAAATTATAGGCAAGACAAATAAAGCTT
>NZ_JAMAUV010000033.1:0-41002 GCF_023714155.1 Neobacillus sp. MER 74 | reverse complement strand
GTGGAGTGAAACGGGGACGATTGTTAATTTTTGTTTTGGCATAAGAAAAAGCACCTCCTTTAGTTGATACATGTATCGTACCAAGAGGAGCTGCGGGTTTATATGCGTTGTTTGATTGGGGGCTTACTAAATAAGAAAATAAACCATTCAATAAACAAAATTAAATCTTTACGTGAGGAATATGATCAAACAAAAGATATAGGAGTTCTACAAAAAATCGATAAAGAGTTAACTACAAATTATATATATTTAATCTGGGACTTAGAGAAATTAACTAATGAATCGATAGATACTTTTGATACATGCGCTACATTAATTTATCAAAAACAAAACATTAAAATGTTCGCTTCTAAAGGGATTGATAAGGTTAAGATTTGGGATAATTCAAAAAAGGAGAATTCAGAGGAAGAAATAATCTTGGAACAGTTAGAGGAAAATAAGAAAAATATTGAAAAGTCCCCCAAAGAAATACAAAATAGGATGAAGTTAGATTATGAGTATATTCTAAAGATACAATCGGAGACTGAGGTTATAAGTACATTTAATGAGATTCTTTCTAAGAATTAATTATTCATGTATCTTTATTATTGATATATGAATAATCAGAGGGCATATCTAGGAATTTGTCTACAAAAGAGGAAGGGATTTCGTGCAGTATTCAGGTAATCATTTCAATATCTTTCAGAATATATATTTGAAAGTGAAGATACTAGGCTCTTCCTAGCTTTCGATTATGTTGTCGGCTGTTACAGGATTGATAGGGTAATGCTTAATGTCCCTTTTTATACACTTTTGAAACACTCACAGGATTTAATTAACCTTATGTGGGTGTTTTTTTATTCCATTAGATACTAGTTTAATCACAGACCTACATGAAAAATGGCTTTCAATAGAAAATTAGCAGTCTTTATTCCCTTCTTAATTACATGAACTTTCTCGTTGGTATTAATTAATGCCATATGTAGAAGGGTTTTTTACTAAAATAAAGAATATTGATAATAGGACTAAATACTTATATAGAAAAATGAAGACATACTTAATTAATGAGGGGGAACAGGAGATCAAATAGAAAAAGACTTTTGATTTTTAATGGAAATTTTAAAAAATACACAGATTCAGAGCATCAATTAACTGTCCAAGAGATTGTTGATTTATTGGAAGAATAATCTGGAGAAGAGTTTAATTGTAATGGTGTAGTAAATGATTTAAAAGAGTTAGAAAAGATAGATACTTTTTCAATTATTCCTTTTCGGGAAGCAAATGGATTGCCCGAATATAATAGCTACCAAAATCGGACAATTGAATTCCATGAGATAAGGTTAATGATTGACGTAATTTCATCAGCAAAATTTATTACGAAAGTAGAAACGGAAAGAATAATTGAACGGCTTAAGAGGTTATTGAGTATTTATCAAGCGGACCAGCTTGAAAATCGAATTCTATTAGTTGAACACTCTAAATCAGAAAATAAATACGTTAAATTCATTATAAGTGACTTACATGAGGCGATTTCTAACCATGAAATAGTGGAATTTCGCTATGGACGTTATACCATCAATAAGGAATTTGTGCTTAGTAATCAAGGGAAAGCATATCAGGTTAAACCATATGGACAAGTATGGAATAACGATTACTATTACTTAATTTGAGAGTACATTCCCAAAAAAGAAGTTCGGCATTATCGTATTGATCGTATGGTTAAAACCATTACGAAGACTGGTGAAAAATTCCTTCCTGATGTGAATTTTAATATTACAAACTATACAGAAAAGCTTTTTCTGATGTATGCGGGCGATGAGACACCGATAGAAATGGAGTTTTCCGCTGGCCTTATCAATGTTGTCATAGACCGCTTTGGCAGAAAAGCCGACATCCGTAAATTAAATGATTCTAAATTTAAACTAATCACAAAAGGGACTATTAGTGAAGGGGTGATCCACTGGATTTTAACTTGGGGGAGTACTGCGAAGGTTTTGTACCGACCAAGGATGGTTGAGAAAATTAAAGTTGAAGCTGAGAAATTATATCAAATTTATCAGTAACACCCCATATTTTTTTATCCAGGGGTCATAATATGAATCTGTTTATAATGAAAATATGAAAGTTCTTAAAGAAATCGTTTTTTCACTAATAGGTAATATAAACATACAAATTATTAAAACACTAATATCTATTCATTCATCTAAGACATCCGCATTTTTATAAAAATAAAGGTGTCTTTTTTTTGCGACAAAATTAACGAGGATGGGACGACTAAACACATAGAATTAGATATTACCTTACATTGGAGAAAAGAGGAATGTGAAATGAAGAAGGATTGGTCAATAGCGGACTTAAGAGAAACATTTGATGTGTTGGCAAGCTTTTATCAAATTGAACTGGGGAGCAAAAAGTATCTATGTAGAAACCATGCAGTCATTTTTCGGAAGGGGTTTGCAAATCAAACATCTCCAGATGCCGTCATCGTGATGGCTAATCCGGGCAGTTGCAGCCCGATTAGTCAAACCTATCAACCAGCAACTATTGATGGTATCCCTATAAATCTTCCATATGTGGCTGTTAAATTGGATCCAACCCAAAGGCAATTGATGAAATTAATGAATAAGATGAATTGGAATGTGTTGTCAGTCATTAATCTAAGCGACTTGTGCGGCGGAAATATGGGGGATTTCAGTGAAAAACTAAGGCAAGTGGAGTTGCACTCTTTTAAGAATCACACTGTATTCTCGGAAGCTAGGAAAGAAGAAAGAGAGACCATTTTACCTAGTACTGATTCAAAAATCATACTAGCGTGGGGTAAGGACAATAGTATCAAAACACTAGCTTATGAATCTTTGAAAATTCTCTCTAAAGAGCTTCAGAAGGATAAACAAATTTTTGGGCTGCCATATTTAGAAACAAATTGGGGATATCGTCATCCCAATCCAATGATTAAAGACAGATGTGAGGAATGGCTGGAAAAAATGTATAAACAATTAACGAAGATGCAGTGAATCAGAAATAGGACCAGTGGTTGTACTATTTGGTGAAACGTTACCTGAAAATGCATTGTCAGCTTCGCTGTCGCATATTTGTAAATCCGATTAAGTTATAGGACCACCGGTATCTTTAGGATTATGGGCTATAAAAGACTAACCCATACAGATTAGGTGTTAATGTCTCGAATAGTCTTCTAAATGAGTTCATTGTCTTTTTATCTAGTTTGATTTTACGGTTGGAGGCTTCATTTTTCGTTAGACCAAAACCTTCAGAGTGTCTTTTCGCATAACCCCATGTTCAATTTTTATTTTGTTGTTTTTATAGTCAAAATCCTTATTTGTCACTAGTGCGGAAAGTAGAGTGACAGTCTCCTATTGTTATTTTATATAACCATAGAACTGTCTCTTTTTGTTTTTCTTTTATCGAGAAACAAACTAGAAATCTCTATTTTTTAATGTGTTAAATCTTATGCCTTAAAATGAAACCTACAGGATTGTAAGTATTTTATTATGGATCAGATTGAAGCTATTAACATGTTATTAAAAGGGTGGGCTATTTTTGGTATACCTTTTTGTGTAAAATAAAGGAAGTATATAACAAGTTATTCGTTCTATTTTTTATCCCACAAAAACCTAATGACTTAAAAGAGAAAAAGTTTATGAACATAAAATACGAGGAGGGTACCATTTTGAAGATTACGCTAGGCTATTGGCTAGATTCGACCACGTATCCGGATGCACTTGGAGATCAAGAGGCATCAGTCGGTACCGTAGTAACAGGCTTTAACGGCTTAATCGGCATTCTAGAAACACAGTTAGGGCTAACCGTACCGAATGTATCGGAAAACCTACGGATTGCAGAGTGGCAGGAACTTATTCGTAAACAGGATTCTGGTAAAAAGCTATTCTCAAAATCTTTTGAGACTGATTCTTGGAACACAGCGAAGGAATTGTTACGGCGCCGGGATGAGTTAGTGTTAGCTGGATGGAACCCTTTAGTACATGTTGGCGGGAGTGCATGGATCGATACACTGGCAGAGCTGGAGCTTGCTAATCCTAACCGTTTATGTGGTTTTCCTGATCGAGTCCGAGGTTTAATATCAAGGTTACAAGATCAAGTGCAAGTACAAATCGAGAAAATCAATATTGTTGATGAAGATAAAACACTATGGGATCCCTGGTGCATTCAATTAATCGATTTATTAAAGGAAATAGGGGTAGAAACTCAGAATGTATCAACCATGTTTGAAAAAGAAATACAAAAGGATTCATATACTGACTTATCCCTTCTACAAAAGGTAATGGCAGGGGAAAAATCGTCCGAAGTGGCGAAAGGGGATGGGAGCTTGCTCCTTATTCGTTCCGAACAGGAATGGGATGCTGCAGACTTTTTGATCAGCTGGCTGCAGCAAAACACCTCGGAAGATACGGTATTCATTAAAGGGGACGGGTCATTATTCCTTGATGAGCTTCTCAATAGGCGGGGAGTACCGGCAGCAGGAGTAGACGCTCTTTCAAAATGGCGAGCAGTTCTTCAAGTTTTACCACTTACCATCGATACTTACTGGGAACCGTTAAGGGTGGATAGGATGCTCGAATTATTAACAATTCCAACCTCTCCTGTACCAGGAAAGATTAGGTATAAATTAGCCAAAGTATTAGCCGCAAATCCAGGAATTGGCGGGCCACTCTGGGTACAGGCAATCCTAGACGGAATAAATGCCTACGAGGAATTATGGACCGCAGAAGGTTTGGACGAACAGGAAGTGAAGAGACGGAGAAAAAACCTTGAAGCAAGGCTTGATTTGTGGGTGAATCATGACTATTATGACCCAACCGAAGGCATTCCCTTTGAACAACTAATGAATATTTGCCAAAAGGTTAGTCAATGGGCGGCATTGAACTATCATACAACAAACGACCTTATGTTTGTACAAGCCACACAATATGCCCAAGAGGTAATGGAAGGACTAAAATCCCTTGGGACAAAAAGGGTGACACGTTTGCAAGTAGGGCGCATCCTAGAATCTGTTTTAGGTGAAGGAGCCAAATTGTCCGGTTACACACAGGAAGCCGCCCAATGGCAAGTCGTCAATCATCCAGGGCAAATCTGGGGTAAAGCAGAAAACATCATTTGGTGGGGTTTTCATAAAAACATGTCCGGACCTAGTCTCAGAACTTGGACATCGAAAGAACGGGGATGGTTAAGGGAACATGGAGTCAACCTCCTTGAAGAGGACGTGCTGCGTCGAAGAGAAGCAGCTGCTTGGCAGCGGGCGGCACGTTTGTCTGACAAAAGGCTGATTCTTTTTGCTCCTGCAAAAGTGAAAGGCAAAGAAATTTCTATTCACCCATTATGGGACGAAATACGCTATGCCATTGCAAAAGATCACAATACTGAGAAAAAAATTACCATTGAAGCGGGTGATATACGGAAACAATCAAGTTTCTCAATTCCGGGAATAGAATTTGAAAGAACTCCATTACAAACAACCAAGATCCCAGACCCCATAAGAACTTGGAGGGTTCCTGAAAATATCGTCGTGCCTCGGGAAGTGGAATCTGCAACCAGTTTCGAAGGGTTAATCGGTTGTCCTTTAAAATGGACCTTTACATATGTTGCGAATGTGAAACCTGGTAAGATCCTTTCTTTACCACATGAATCCATTATGCTTGGAAATCTAGGACATGTGATATTGGAAAGCCTTATTACTGAAAAAACTGATTGGAACGAGGAAGAAGTACGTATACGAACGGGGGATTTGTTTGATCAGTTGACACCGAGGCTGGCTGCGACACTACTAGAGCCGCAAAATGGAATTCTTCGCAGTGAAACCCGATTTAAACTGCAGAAATCCTTGCAGAAATTTTTTAAAGTGTTGAATCATGCTGGGATTACCATTCAAGATACCGAAATAGAATTACAGAAAACATGGAGAGACGGAGTTGAGTTCAACGGCAGATTGGACCTTATCGGAGAAACCGCATCAGGGAACAAGATTTTGTTTGATGCGAAATGGTCGAGAAAACCAAGTAATTACAAAGTTCGCTTGGAAAACTTATCGGTACAATTAACTCTTTATCATTGGCTCTTAGCCGAAGATGACAATCAAGAACTTCCTGTTGCCTACTTTATGCTGCGCAGCGGTGATTTCTTCAGTTTGCCGCATGGGGATTTCCCTTCTGACCATCACGTAGCGGGTCCATCACTTTTGGAGTCTCATCAAGTGTTACGTCAATCTGTGCAAGATATTTGGTCACAGCTCTTAAAAGGGACGATTATCGCCCCAGGTGTTCCATCCAAAGGGAATACGGACAAGAGAACGGAAGATGGCCAGGAGTTGAGTGAAGATTCATTTGTATCAACGATAGACCCGCCATGTGCCTATTGCGAATATCAGAATCTTTGTGGTTTTAGGAGGGTGAGGAAATGAGCGGAAAGTTAAAGCTGTTAAGTGCTGGGGCTGGTGCGGGCAAGACCTCCCGTTTATCGGACGAAATTTTAACATCCATTCAAAATGGAGTGCCGGCAGAAAATATTATGGCCACCACATTTACAACGAAAGCAGCGGAAGAACTCATTGAGCGTGTTCGTCTCAAGTTGCTAGAATCGGGCGATAGCACATCTGCTGCAAGAATTCTGGATGGGTATGTTGGTACTATGAATAGTGTATTTGGACGGCTGTTACGGGAATTTGCCCTTGAAATGGGGTTATCACCTGTACAAAAAGTGTTGGCAGAATCAGAAGCTAGTTCACTTTTTCACACCATTGCAGCAGAAGTCATTGATAAATTCTACCGGGACTATCGCCAGGTTTTCATTCGTCTCGGGTTAGAGGATTGGCGTGAACATGTCCTTAAGATCTTATCACTAGCTCGTGAGAATGGATTGGAACCAGAGGATGTTCAAAACTGTGCCGTCTATTCATGGGAAATCATGTCTGCATGGCTGCCCGGGACATTGTCCAATCCTGATCAGCTGGAGGAAGATTTAAAGGCAGCCTTACGGGTGGCAAAATCAGAACTGCCTGGTGGAGATTCAACGAAGGCGACTGCACAGGTTGTTGAGGATATTGATTCGGCGCTCAAGGAATGGGAACACAATGGCTTCATTTCTTGGCAGCTATGGGCAAAATTAAGCAAGTTAAAACCTGGAGCGAAAAGCCGAGATGCAGTCTCACTGATTCATGCAGCTGCTTCCGTGCATGATCGTCATCCAAGGCTTCATCAAGACATGAAAGACGCAATGGATGCTCTTTTTTCTTGTGCAGCAGAGGCAATGGAAACCTATGCGGTGGAAAAGAGCAAACGCGGATTAATCGATTTTACTGACCAAGAGGCATTAGCCCTTACTTTATTGAAAAACGAACAACATGCCGAAGTGTTAAAAGACCGGATCTCCGATGTATTCGTCGATGAGTTCCAGGACTCGAGCCCGTTACAAATCGCTTTAAACATGCAGCTTCGTAGGATTGCCCAAAGAGCAACATGGGTAGGAGATGTAAAACAGGCAATCTATGGCTTTCGAGGAACAGACCCCGAGTTGATGCAGACGGCAATGACAAGCATTCCTGATTTAGCCATTGAAGTATTGGATGCCTCCTATCGCTCTCGCCAATCATTAGTTGAATTCGTCAATGCGATTTTTGTTCCAGTTTTTGAAGCTAGAGGTATGACAGCGGAGCGAATTGCATTAGATCCAAAGCGGGCTGACAGACAAGAGCAGGCCATGGCAGTTGAAATGTGGTCTTACTTGAATTCTAAAAATCAGCTAAGCGATGCTGCACATATCGCAAAAGGAGTAAAAACGGTCTTAGCTCAAAAAGATAAATATATCATAGTGGATAAAATATCCCGTGAACCACGACCTTTAAAAGCAGGAGATATCGCGATTCTTTGCAGAGCGAACGATGAGTGCGTGAGGGTGGCAGAGGCACTCTCCAAGTTAGGTATTTCCGCAACTGTAGGTGAAAGTGGATTACTAGCTACTCCAGAAGTGGTGTTCGCCGCAGCCGCCCTACGTTATTTAGTCGATCCTAACGATACATTGGCGCTTGCTGAATTAATCCACTTTTCTTCAGACACTTGGGGTGAAGGGCGTTGGTTATCCGGCTGGCTTGATCAGGAGAATCGAGAAGAGATCATGGCTGCGGAGCCATTCATCCAAGCCTTAGACCATGCAAGAGGAAAAATGGTTCAAATGAGTCCTTCTGAAGTATTGGATTTAGCATTAGTAACGGCAAAAGTGGATGAAGTCGTATTAAGATGGGGACAAGGTGATCAACGTCTAGCGAACTTAGATGCCCTTCGGAAAATTGCGGTAAAGTATGAGGAGACGGCCGCAACCAATGGAAGCGCGGCCACAACAAGTGGATTTCTTTTATTCTTAAGTACTGTCGAAAAGGACAAAGAGTTAAACCTTGTGGCAGAATCGACTGATGATCAGGCAGTTCGGGTATTAACCTATCATAAGGCAAAAGGATTAGAGTGGCCTTTTGTCATCCTGAATTCATTAGAAAGATCGGCTGTGGGTAAGAAAAAACCGCCTGTATTTGACCGGGTGACAGCCGTTAGTACAACGGGCTTTAATGTAGAAAATCCACTTTATGGACGCAGGCTTTATTATTGGCCTTGGCCATACGGAGCACAATCAAGTAAGGTCAGTTTAGATACTTATGTACAAGCTGCAGCTGAACTTCAACAGAGGGTCCAGCAACTAACCGATGAAAATCAAAGGTTGATGTATGTAGGAATGACAAGGGCCAGAGATTACCTTGTGCTAACAGCTCGTGATTTTTCAAAGGTAGGTTGGATGGATGAATTGACCGATGAGGCTGGTAACCAGGTTATCCAGAACCTTGGGATTGCAGAAGCTGATCAAGAGGATGCTTCCCTAGATTATCAAGTGGGGAAAATCGTAGTTAAAGGTAAGCCATTTGCTTGTAAGGTACGAGTGTTATCAATTGATGAGGATACAGAACGAACCGCTGAATCTGAATCAACTGGACATTCTGAAATTGTCTATGTCGGAAAAAAGGTAGAAACTTCGTCATTTGTTCCTGCACGCTTTAGCCCAAGCGGACAAAAGAGTGAGGAAGAAATAAACTACCAACAGCAGCCTGAACTGGAATCTAGTGGTTCAAAACTTCATCGCATTGGCAATCGTCTTCCGCTTTCAGGAAACCCGGATATGACCGTGCTTGGAGAAATGGTCCACGCCTTTTTAGCTGCTGATAACCATGGCAATTCCAACGAAAATAGATTCCGAATGGCACAAGCCATGAGAACCAGGTATGACATTCACGCACTAACAGAAGATGCCATGCTTGAGGCATCGGACCGGTTGGAGCTATTTATTACACAACAATACCCTAATCTTCTTTCTAGACACAACGAGTGGCCAATTCACTTGCGGAAAGGACAGCAGAAGGCTTCCGGCTGGATTGATTTGTTGATCCTTACACCACAGGGTTGGGTCATTATCGACCACAAATCATTTCCTGGAAAAGAAGCAGACTGGCTTTCACGTGCTGCAAGTTACCTGCCTCAGCTTCAAACGTATGCAGAGGCATTATATAAAGCAACTGGAAATCCCGTTGTAGAAGCATGGATCCATATGCCGGTAGTAGGGGCGATGGTTCACTTTACGGAAGAAGAATTGAAATCAAAAGCATAAAAATTGTAGAAAAGCAGCCTTTCCCCATCCAAATTTTGATGGGGAAAGATTGGTTATCAAGGAAAATATCGGAGGAAAGAAAGTGAGTGAAAATAATACAGGAGTACGTTTATTAGCGTTAAAAGACATCTTTCGTAAAGAAACGGATGAAAATCATGAATTATCGATAAAAGAGCTGGTTGATAAGTTAAAAATCGAACTACCGGGAAGCACAGCTGATCAAAAAGCGGTGAAACGATACATTCAAACCCTTCAGGCTTCAGGGTTTGATATCATTGAAAACGAAGATAAATATGGGAAAAAATTTTACAGTCATCAAGAAAGGCTATTTGAAAACTATCAATTAAGGCTGCTGATTGACCCCATCCTATCTGCACGATTTATAACGGAAGAAGAAAAAAAGACCATTATCAACAATGTAAAGGAACTAACGAGTAAACACATTGCTAAGACTTTGCCAGACCCAATTGTCTATCAGCAATCGATTAACCAAGACTACCAATTAATTAAGTTACATATTGATAAAATTCATGATGCAATCTACCAAAGTAAAATGATTGCGTTTCAATATGGGGATATGGATATTCATAAAAACTTCCAGTTACGGCATGGAGGAGAAATGTATCAAATAAAGCCCCATGCCCTGATTTGGGAATCCGATTTTTATTACCTAATTGGTGACGATATTAAATATAGTGAAGGGAACAATCCACGTAATTATCGGTTAGACCGGATGAGGAACGTAACCATTTCTAATGAAAGATTTGCGCGTAAAAGAAAAGATTTAAGTACATATGTTCAAAATTCGTTCCATATGTTTGGCGGGCAGGATGATTGGATAACCCTGCAATTTAAACTCGAACAAAATGTCCTCAACGGTGTCATTGATAAATTTGGTATTGAGGCAGATATTCGGAAAGTGAACGATGAGGCATTCACCTTAAAGGCAAAAGCAAAACTGAGTCCAGGACTCAAGGCTTGGATCCTCGCGTGGGGAAGCAAGGTGAAGGTCATTTCCCCACAAACCCTTGTGGATGAGATAATAGAAGAGATTGGAAAAGTAAAAGATCAATATAAAGAATAGGGTGTACCATTTTCAGTATACCCTTTTCATTATAATGAATAGTAATAAGAGGATTTGTTTCAAGTTCATTGATATATGGAGGAATACATAATGAAATCACTGAAAAGAATGCTTTATGAACTAACGATGGACAAAGAATTTGTCGCTTTAAAATTCCTGATTGATCGCCCGAATGTCTTTCATGTTGTTGGGGCTACCCATTTAGAAACTTGGCATTCAAGATTCTTATCTTGGCTTCTAGATCCCACAGAAAGACATATGCTAGGCTATTATCCGTTCCAGAGATTCTTAATGGCTATTGCCGAATCCGCTGAAGAAAATATTGACGACATTACCGATTTAGCCATGCTCAATGTCAATCAATTCAGAAATCCTGAGGTTATAGCCGAAAAGGATATCAACAAACTTGATATCGATGAACAGGAAACCATCGAGGAAACAGAAAAAAACGACGACAAAGGAAGGCTGGATGTCTTTTTTAAGGTAAATATCGTCGATGAAAAAGACCCAGGCAAGGAAAAAAAGTTAATCCTTGCTGTTGAGCAAAAGGTATATGCCAGGGTGGATGTAAATCAATGCAATAAATACTTAACAAAATTCGAAGAGAAGTTTAAAGACGAAACGTTTATGCTAGTAGGCTTAGTACCAAAAAGCCAAATAAAAGAATCAAATGAAGCCACGTTTGGCAGTTCCAAATGGTTCGGAATCGACTATCAGCAGCTAGTGGACATTGTTCTAATGCCTTGCCTGGAAAATCCAGATTTAAGTATTTACGCCAAACCGATTATTCAGCAGTATGTAGATGCATTACGGATGCCTTATAAAGGGAAACGGGAGAAATTGGCTACCATTGAAGAAGAACGAACCCTGGTCCGTTCCATATATGATCGCTTTGAAGATGTGTTTAAAGCGATTACGAAAATATCAAATGAAGTGGACAGTGATGAAAGGAATTATGTCAGCACTGTTGTGAATGATACTTATGGTGAAGTATTTAGAACGATCAAATGGATCCTTAATGAGGAAAACGATGTTGAAGAGATATGGAATTTTTCAACTGGATTCCAAAGAAACATTTTTAAGAGATGGGACGAACTCCAGATGCTAATTAAACATGAGGGGAAAGAAACTGTTATCTATGGAAAATCTGTTTCGGAACTTTGGAAAGAAACTTTACAGTGGATTGAAGAGCATAATCTCCCTCTACGTCAGCTTATAGAAGAAGGCTTTATTCTTGGAGGCGGAGACAGAGGAAATCGTTATGCTATAGCGTTTCAACCTATCCATAAAAACAGAAAAAAGTTTGCCTCCATTCATACCTATGAATCTATTATAACGGGTGAGACATATTACATTGAAACCAAAATTAACCCTGAGAGTGGTATGAAAACCATTGCTAAACTATTTAAAAAATTAGGTGTAGAGGTAGAGACTCCATTATTAGAGAATAGTGTCACCGTACCTTTTTAAGAAGACATAAGATGTTCAAATGAGAAAGGGTAGCCTTTAAGCAGCGTTGGCTACCCTGTTGTGCTAGAAATAGAATGTTCAACATCACATTAACAATTTCAAGTACAACAGTTCTACGGATTGTTCAACATTTAATCCTGAAGCCACCACCGACAGGCAGCTTTCATGAAGGTTTAAAAAAGAATCCCCTGGATTTATCCATGGGGTGAAGTCAACGTATCCGGGTTAAAGTTTAATCAATTAAGCAGATTTCCCGAATCAGAGATGGGGAAAAATATTCTATTGTAATGGCTGACCAAACCGAAAGTCATGTGGCGATATACTAAGTCGATGTTTAGTAAGCGGGATATTTTTAATTAACCTTTATTATAGATTAAGAGTCATTGGGTACAGTTGCATGTATTTATACATATTATCAAGCGCCTCAGGAAAAGCTTCACTTGTCGATTCTTACAGTAATTGGGTGTATAATAGGTAATTGGTATTAAATTCCGAACGAATTGAATAAATGTATCCATATTTCTAATGTATAATAAAAGATATTAAGCGTTTCACGAGGTGTAAACGATGTTACCAGAAAATGTGCGACTTTATATATATACCTATTACTTGCGATCTCATGAAGAGATCGATAATTATGGCTTTAAGGTTCAAGGTGATGGACTATTAGAGATTCCTATTGTAAAACGGACGGCAAAACGGCGCAGAAAAACAAGAGAGATCTTGCTTAATTTAAAATGTAGCATGGGGAGTTCAGAGCTACTTGAAATTAGTAAGACCTTTACCAGTCCTTGGGTGAAAAGAAATTGGTCAAGTGAAAAAGGAGACCCATATTTTTATTCAGGTGCACTAATGAAAATAATCAATTATGAATTGGATGAAAAGAGTGTTAAAGATATTGCTTATGTAATGGGACCAGTATTATTTCAGTTCATCGAAAAAAACGAACAAGATGAGCAGCAAAAAAGGGATAACGAGTTAAGTAGACTTCGAGAAAAATTTGAAAAGCTTAAACAAATACCAATTGCTACTAATATTCCATTTGATAGAAGGTTGTACATTTCTAAAATCTGCGATTTATTCGAAGATATGATTTCAAATTCCAAGATACATTCTCAAGAAAAATTCACAACACATTGGCGTCAGGGGAAACGTACTCTTTTCCTGCATTTCTTAATGGCTATTTATATGCAAATGAAAACCAAACTCCAATTTGATTGGAAAGAGATTGGTGCCGATTATTATTCGGAAATTGGAGGATCGAAAAAATTTGATGGTCCAAAGAAAGAATTTATTTCCATACTGGAAGAGTTGGATTTTCCACCAATTTCGATATCCGGGTTATTAAGCTTAGGAAGCATCGTCTTTATTCCTTTCAGCGGACCCTTGAACGGTTCTATGTGCGAATACCGGTTTGGAACGGTTCATTCTATAACGGACCATGCCGTATTTAGTGATTCTTTTTCAACAACAGCCAGAAATCTATGGCTAGTAGAAAATCGCGGAGTGGTTACCCGTTTCTCGTATGAAAAGGATTATTTAAGGGATACAAACAGCCTGGTTATTGGGGTTGAAGGGCAATTGAAGAGTGCAGTAAAAAGATTCATCCAAATGGTTTATCAAAGTGTCTCCATAGAACAAGTTCTCATCTGGACGGATTACGATGAGGCCGGTGTAGTGATTGCTAATACCATTTACGAGGTATTGATGGAAAAGAATAATCAAAATCTGACTATTAAGTGGATCGTCCCTAATCAAGAAAGAGTAGTATATGATGTACAGAGCTATCTTCAAATCATGAATGATTATTTACAGAAGAAAAGTGGTGAACAGGAGGAACGGATGGAGGGAGTAGAAGAATGGCTGAAATGGATGGAAAATTGATTTCGATCTTTAAAGAATCGACTACTTCAAGTGAACTTCACGAAGCCATGCGCGATATTGTGAAATTGGCCGGGGTATTGAAGGATATGAGCGATGAAGATTATTTTCAGTCACCAGTAAAATTGTTGAAAGTACTTCGGGTTTTGAATATTCTCCAAGAAGATGCATTGGGACTTTCCAAACTGGAAATGGAAAATGAAAAGGCGCTTTATTATCGATATCGAAATATCTACGGTGAAGATGAGGAAATGACATTTGATGATGTGAAGCATCTCATCTATGTTCTTGGCAAGTACAATTGGATTATGAAGACTCCGTCGGGCATTAAAATGCGTTCGTTGGGAAAGCGTCTTTTAGACCTCCTTATTCGACTTGCAAATGACTCTCTCGCCTATTATTTACATGATGATATTACCCGCTCGTTATTTCAGGCAAAACGTGATGCAGAATTAAGTGAAGCATATGACGACAAAGGCATTTCCGGTGGCAATAAGCTAGCCAGCATGATTCGTAATGTGGAGGAAGCTGTTCATCTGTTAAAAGATAGGGAGCTCGAATATTTGGCCAACCGGCATGCACTCACCCAGGTTCAGTTGATTAATTCACTTATGGAAGATCTGGAGGTGAAAATGAGTGAGCGAATTCGGGCCTTTGAGACATTTGAAGACAGCCTAGCGCTTGCGAATTTGTTCCAACAGGGAATTTATACAATATCAGAAGGAATCAAAATCAGCCTTGGGACGATTAATAAAATTGTGAAGTTCACCAATCTTCAGCATACAGAACAAAGCAACAGTATTCGCCCTGAGCTTATTCGAACCTATATTATTAAAACCTTTAATAATCCCTATGATGAAGATCCTGATCCTCATCAGATATTAAGTTTTATGGAACAAGATCAATATCAGGATGAGGCTATGGACGGAATTTGGATGCCGGTAAAATTCGCTGCGCCATTAACAGCAGAAGACATATTGGATGGAATCGATTATATTGAAAACTATGAACCGGCCGTAAATGAAATCGTTGAAATGCCTTTTGTTGAATACCAGGAACCTGATGAATTAAGTGATGAAGAAATTGCCGCTAAAATGGAGGAAACCCAGTGGAAAATGACAAAGGAGAATATCCCGACCGAGCATATAGAACGATATTTAGCTACGGCAGGTGGACAAGCCCAGCTCGATGACCTCCTTATCGAGGTTGGTGAAGGGAAATGGGGAGATGTGCTTCAATCATTATTAGGAGTAGCTGCTATGGTTAGTAATCAGCGGGCAGAATTTGACAAGGAAATTAAAAGGAGCACAAAGCTAGAGAATGATAAAGATTGGGAATGGATGGAGGATGACCCACATGGAAGAAAAGCAGTTCGAACAAGAAAACCAAAAAGTTAATCCTTTAGCTGCTCTTGCGTTATTGCCCAGTTTTTTAAGCAAGGAAGAAGAATTAACCTTTATGAATATACTGTTCTCTTCTTCTGCAAGAGTTCGGCGGGATAATTTTGGGCTCTCCAGAAAAGAAGTAGAGAAGCAGTTAGGAATTGAAAAAAACGAAAAGGAATTTCATTTGTTTATTTCCCGTGTAAATCAGGCAATTAGCCGTTATTTCCAACTCATTTATGATGAAAATAGGGATCAGGTAGTTGTTCTGATGAGAGTAAATGCCAGGGGAGCAAGAGGGGTCCTCCCTAAAGAAGCAATGGCCATATTAATGTACATTTTTTATGAGCAAGAAGTTTTGCAGCATCCCTATACATTATTTTCACAAATGTTGGAAGCATTTGGGCATGAATCCTTTCAGGCAAATAGAAAACTACAATCCAATATTGATATCTTGATGAAAATTGGTGCATTGGAACCATTTTCATCAAATTCAACAGAAGAAGCTTATCGACTAACGGCCATCGGTAAGCATATGTTTTCGGATTCTTTTTTACGCCGTTTTACAGAATTTACCCAATCGACTCAGTTAAATATGGAAGATGTATTGAAATTTTACAAACGTTACAATCTTGAAGGGAGATTGGATTATGATTCCTTGGAGACTTAATATTGCCGGGATACGCGATTTTCCTCCCCAAACGATCGATCTTTCCGGAGAAAAGGAGCATATTGGCCTATTAGGGCCGAATGGAAGCGGGAAATCAACCATTTCTTTTTGTATGGGTGCAGTTCTTCATTCTGGAAAGGTTGATATAAGCGGATTACGTTCTGCAAATTTACCAGTTGAACAAATGTGGAAGGCCAGTATTTCATTTTTATTTAAAAATGAAGGTGCGATTAAAGTAGATGCACCAAAATTTATCAAATTTGAACTGCAAATTGAACAAACCACTCCACAAACCCTCGCTCGTGAATACACAATTTCATCAGGTGATAAGCCGGATGAGTGGGAAGAACAAATCACTTTTAAATCGGGAGATAGGATTCAAAATTTTACGGCCTATAAAAAGTTGCTCCAGACAAAATATCATATTGACCCGGACTATTATTATTTAATTTGGTATCAAAATGAGGTCAATCAGTTCTCAGAAATGGCTCCCGAAGAAAGATTTCGTATATTTAGTGAGATGCATGGAATTGATAAGATTCAAAAAAACTGGGAAGAAAGCCGGGAATTGGTAAAAGAGGCTGAACGAAGTTTAGAAGAGGCAAAAATACAGCAGCAGAATCGAAAATTGCTGTTAAATATCCAAAAACAAAAACTAGACCAGTATAATGATAATCAACAAAGGCTCAAAAATGGTTTTATACAATACTATCACGCGCTGTCAGTGTTAATAATAAAAACTCAGGAAGAAATTAATCATTGCACAGGAGAAGAAGCTTTTTTAAATGAGAGAATTGAAGAGGTTCATGAACAACTGCAAACCTTTGAAACAAATCAAACAGAACAAAAGAAACAATTAGCAGTAAGTCTAGCAGAAAGAAAGGAATTGGAACAACAAGTTTTAGAGTTGCAGAAAAAGCTTAATCAATTGCGGGATGATCAAAAGAAGCACAAAGAAATTTATGAAAAATTGGAATACGATTTAGCTGAAATTAGGAATGAAATCAGCCGGATTCCCGATGAAGAAACAGTAGACCGTGAGCTTGTCAAGTGCCAAAAAGAAATGGAACGCCTCGACCCTTTTATTGAAAATCAAAAACATAGGATTGAGCAGACTGACAGTACCATTAGAATTGCAAATCAAGAGGTTACTGAACTCAAGTATGAAACTAAACAAGATGAACCAAAAAAAATCAGAACACAGCAATTGCTTTTATTATATAGTAGCAGCCATGTTGTTGAGGAAAAAATAAAACAGCTGGATTTAAAAATCTCTTCTGACAAAGATCAGTTAAAAGAATGGAAAAATCGTTTAACGGAGTACAAACAAGAAGAACTGGAATTAAAACAAAATGAATTAAATAGTCCCCGCCAAAAACAATCGAAACAGTATTTTGCAAGGGCAGGAATTGAAGTATTTACATTAAGAGAACTGATTAAACTGGATGATTCCGCCAAATTATCAGATGAAAAGGTATTTGATTCGATTAAATATACAATGTTTGTCAATAGCCGGAATTTTACTCCGCCTAATGATTTATATTATGTATCACTTCCTGCTATTCTCCCAAAAGCCTACATGACAGAATTGTCAGATTATCATCTAAAGATTCGAAATAATCTTCCTGAACAAATTGTTCCCCTTGCAGTTAAGGCGCTAAATTGGGTTCAATCCTTTTTCGAGGAAGAAAGTGCAGTAAAAATTATTAATGGTATTTTGAGGGATGAAAAAGGATTGCGGGGCATTCAGGAAGAACAGCGTTATATATTATCCGTTCAAGCTGTCCAGATAAGGCTTTCTAAATTAGCTTCATTAATAAAAGAATGTGAAAACAATATTATGACATTAACAGCTTCCATTGGGGGAAATGAACTGGAGGCACAAAAATTAAGAAATGTTGTTGGCGATGTAAAAGAAGCGGAAGCATTTTTTGCAGATGAAAAAAATCGTGTGCTGCGTCAAAAACGTTTAGAATTCTTACTAATTCAAATTGAAGAAGATCAAAAAGCAGAAATAGAGCAAATTAAGTTATTAGAAAATTTAAAAACGGAAAGATCAAATGTTAATGCACAGCAGAAACTCTATCTTTCTTTTAAACAGAAATGGGATAAATACGCTCAGGAAAAAGAAAAAATAAATCAACTTTACCAACTCAAAAATAAAATTGATGATATTGAAAGAGGAGTTCAATACACTAAAAATTTGTTTGAAATTCGTACCGAAGAATACGATTTATGCCAGAACAAATGCTATGCTATTGAAAAAACATTAAAAAGCTTAACCAATGTTATCCAAGATAGTTTGAATGAAACAACAGATTTGAAAAAGCAATTAGAAAATAAAATAAATGAAAAAGAAACACAGCAAAAAGTATATTTCCAGTACAATCAGGAATTAAATGACCTCGAAAATATAGCTTCAGCAAAAGCAAAAGAAGAAAAAGAGAAGATGGTGGAACAACCGAATTGGAACCTGGCTGAGGCACGCGAATACAGAGAAAGTGGCAAAACTACGTTTACCAATGCCGTGAACGAATCAGGTATCGACCCTTACGCACCTGAAAACTATCAAAAGATGAAAGAAGCATATGATCTACAAACAAATGAAGTGAATGAATCAGAAATTCTATTGGTCAAGCATCAAGAGAGGATGGAAAAGCTTCGAAATGACCTGGATTCCACAATTGGCGGGAAAGTTTTACTGATTAACAAGCACTTCAAAGATTATATAGACCAGTTTGGTTTTGAAGGTGTAATTGAATGGGACATGCATGAAGATAAAAAAGGGACCACCCGTTATTACCTTTATTTAAAAGCAAGAAGGTTCGGTCACAGAATGGCAATGGAAGATGTGAGTGTTAAAGCCAGAGGAGGAAGACAAGGAGTTGGTTTATCCGGGGGAGAAAAATCACTTGTTTCGTTGCTTTATGCTCTTGCACTGCTACAAACGATCCAAACCAATCCGAGCTTCATTGTATTAGATGAATTTGATAGTGCATTGGATGAGGGAAGAAAAGTAAAGGTTTTTGATTTGTATGTAAAAGAGCTTGGCCGGAAAATGATTATCTTAACTCCAAAGTCTCATGATAAGGATTATTTTAGTCGCTTTCATAAAGCATATGTTATATATCACCAGCCAGATATTCAGCAGAGCGGAATAATGAAACTGCGCACTCGGGCAGAAAATGTGGTGAAAGAATCTATTTTAATGGAATAAAACGAAAAGAAAAAATACAAATATAAGTGGAAGTCACTACTTGCATTTTACAAAAATGAAAATGGGTATTTAGGCCCTCCATTCATACTTGCCGAACAAATTGTTTCAAGCTTCAAGGAGATTTATCTTGAGAATACTGATCACTACATGAAGTCCTTGAGTATGGATGTTATTTTTGAAGTGATCTTAAGCAAAATAATGAGTGGATATTTGATATAGAGCATTCATTTTCTTTTAGAGGAGATGAATGCTTTTTTTTGAGAAAAATGTGGTTTTGGATTTCAAGGTGAGTCCCCCTTTGCGTTAAAGCGTTACTTTACCGAGGCGCTGACCTCAATGTCAGGTTAGTTTGTACATCTCTTGAAAAGAATTATCAAAACCCTTTTTGCAATCCTTTTTAGGAAAACATCCTTCATACTATCATTACGTTCCTTCTGATTCTTCTCCATCTGTGTGCTGTTTGTACCGAACCAATCCGCATACTCCCAATTAACCCAACTCTCGATAATTTATCTATGGGACTGGTTCTGCGGTCTTTCTTCCATTTCCTTGTTATATTCTATAAACATCTATTTTTTTCTATTGCACAACCCAATACAACTGCTAGGCTAGTCCCACGGTGTATAAAAACTTTACTTCACCAGGGGGCTGACCCTTTTTTTCCTCGCCATTATGCAGACTTAACTATACACTTCACATATGCATAATGGGGTAAATCAACTTCTTGTGCGTGTTTTTTTATTTCAGAGATTATAAAGATAAGATTTATTTATCACTCACATAAAAAAATAGTGGAACATTTTTCGAAATTAGCTATCTTCTTTAATCGTATAAGTATAACACTTACGTGCATTTCTAAAACATCAAGTGTTAAAATAAGGTAAATAAGAAATTAGTACCGATCGCAGAGTGGAGCATAGGAGAGAAACAAATGATAGAAATAATACAGAAAGTTTTAGAATTCCGTGATGAAAGAGACTGGAAAAAGTATCATAATGAAAAAGATTTGGCCATTTCTATTTCACTTGAGGCAAATGAATTGCTTGAAAATTTCCAGTGGCGAACTAGTGAAGAAGCGATAGCTGAATCCAAACAAAATATTAAAGAAGAAATGGCTGATATCCTAATTTATCTTGTTCAACTAGCAGATAAGATGGATATTAATATGGAAGAGGAAGTCTCAAACAAACTGCTTAAAAACGCTATTAAATATCCAGTGAACAAAAGCGAGGAAAAAGTGAAATGATTATTTATAATGAGACCTCTTCAAACTTTTTAAACCATATCTACGAAAATAAAATTGGATACGTTCTCAAGAAAAACGTCTTATCGAAAATGAACAAAATAGTTTCCGGCAGCGAATTGAGGTCATGGGAAAACTCACTTCCCCAGATGGCAAGGGTTCTTAGGGATGCAGATTTAAAAGAGGATACACACGTTTTATTAGAATATAAGCTTCCTTCCTCTGAAAAAAGAATCGACTTTCTTGTAGCGGGTCAAGACGAACAGGGGAAACAAAATGCAGTTATCATAGAGTTGAAACAATGGCAAAAAGCAAAAGTGTCTGAAGGAGATGGCATTGTTCGGACTTTTTTAGGTGGAAGGGAACGGGAAACGGTTCATCCTGCTTATCAAGCATCTTCATATAAGAGATATTTGCAAAATTTTAATGAATCTTTGTATAGTGATTCGACATCGATTCAGCTTCACTCTTGTGCCTATTTACATAATTATATTATGGCTAGTGTTGGGGAACCATTGTTGGACAAGCGCTACAGCAGTTATTTAAAGGAATCTCCCGTGTACTTCCAATTCAATGATCGTGATTTGGCAAGGAATATTAGAAAGTTGGTATCAAAAGGGAAAGGGAAAGAAATAGCCGATACCATTGAAAATGGTAAAATTCGACCTTCAAAAAAATTGGTTGATACAGTGGGATCACTAATTGAGGGAAATGAAGAGTTTGTGTTACTTGATGAACAAAAAGTTGCCTATGAAAAAGTCGTAAGTAAATATAATCAATTCAAGGCACAAACTGACCAAAAGCATGTCATTATTATTAAAGGTGGACCTGGTACAGGGAAATCGGTCATTGGATTAAATTTAATGAGCTATATGCTAAAATCAAAAGCTTATGTGGAGTATATCACTCCGAATCAAGCTTTCAGGGAAGTTCTTCGTAAAAAATTAATTGGTTCCTCAGGTCATGTGGAAGTCAGAGATTTGTTTAAAGGATCTGCATCATATGTACACACACCTGAAAATTACTTTGATGTCCTAATTTGTGACGAAGCACATCGATTAAAAGAGCAAGGACATATGAAAAAGAAGATAGAAGGGGAAAACCAGGTTACGCAAATTATAAGATCATCACGGATAAGTGTGTTTTTTGTTGATGATTTGCAGAAGATTTCAAAAAAAGATATCGGTTGTGTAAAAGAAGTAGAAAAAGAAGCAGCTAGATTTGGTGCGGATATACATACAGTAGAACTAGAGTCTCAATACCGTTGCTCAGGTTCAGGAAATTATATCTCCTGGTTGGACAGCTTACTTAATAATAACCAAGAATCATTTAAGCTAGAAGGAGATTTTGATTTTAAAGTCGTTTCAAGTCCTCAAGAGTTGAAAGAAAAAATTGTTGATCAACACGGAGGCAGACTTTTAGCAGGTTACGCTTGGAACTGGACAAAAAATATTGTCAATGGACAACTAGTTGATGATGTTGTCATCGAGGAGCATAACTTTGCCTTGCCGTGGAATGATCCCAATCGAATAGACTGGGCCATTCATCCAGAATGCGCAAACCAAATTGGTTGTATTCATACAGTCCAAGGTCTAGAAATGGATTATGTTGGTGTAATTATTGGTAAAGACTTGGGCTATGATGAAGAAACGAATAAGCTCATTGTTAGAAGAGAAGAGTTTAAGGATAAAGGCGCAAAACCGGCCAAGCCCAAAAAAGGACAACCCGACCCTCTTGTAGAACTTGTTCGAAATACATATAAAACGTTAATGACTAGAGGGATGAAGGGGTGTTATGTATTTTGTTGTGATAGAGGGTTGGAAAGATATATCAGAGCACATATGTAGTTAAAAAAATGTTTTGTGTTCCCCACCACAGTCTTCAAAACTGCTTGAGACCTGCGTGCCAGGTCTGGTGGGTTCGATTCCCACGCAGTCCCGCCAACGTAATTAAAAAAGCTAGTAACCGCAAGGGTTTACGGTGTTTTACCGTTGTTTTATGACCGATAATTTTAACGGTAACACCCACACATATTTCGCTAGATTTTAGGGAATACGTGTGCAACCGTTTAGGGAAAACCGTGTGGGGTTAAATGGTGTTTACATACGCATTTATAGCCTTCTTTTAACGTTATGTACATAAAACGTTATAGGAGGTTTTTTATTTATGGCTAAGAAATTAAGGCGACAGGGTGCGTTAAAGCAAAGTGAGCTACGTACCGCCGTTACGGGTGCAGTAGGAAGGCTTACTTCAAAGGAAATGCACCGTAACTTTTTACGGTTTAAGCGTAGTGAAGGGCTAGCACCACGTACAATAGACGGATATGAAGATACGTTTGGGTATTTGAGCAACGGGAAATGCCTGGCCACCGGGTAGGACGTCGTTGGATGTTTAAACAAAACGAGGTAGATGAATGGGTTCGCTCTGGTGGTGCGGCGGACAGAAGAGGATGAACAATAATTAATGGAAGATTTTAATTACGCAATAGAACTTGGTGTATATGATACCGCAATTAATGTTATAGGCGGGCTGAGGGATATTACAGTCATTTTCAAGGCAATAGATTCACATTTCAGTCAGTCCGATTCAATAGAACTCGTAAATCAGCGAAATGAATTTAATCTGCGAACTGAAAAGAGTCGAACAAGGATTGAACGTGAGGTAAAAAAAGGATTTTTGCAGTTTATGAATATGGATCATCAACATCTCATTCAGGGGATTTTCAGCGAGCGCGTGCCTCTCCAAGACAAGCAATTGGTTCTCGTTTGGCAGTTTGCTTTGAACAATAGATTATTTAGAGAAATCACATCAAGGGTTTTTGTTAAAACTTATTACTCTGGACGTGCAAGCATTTCAAAGAATGATATTACTGCCTATCTAAAAGAGTTTCTTATGCAAAATGAATCATTACAGATTAGTTGGTCGGAAATTACAATTAATACGCTTTCGACTAAATACCTCAATTTAATGAGTAATCTAGGTTTTTTAAGCCCAGGAAGAGTTAAGTCATTCAATCATATCCGTCCATCTTCGGAAGCACAAGTGCTCTTTCTTTACTTTGCAAAAATATTCTCTCCAAGAGGCAGTAATATCCTGAATAACGAACTGCTTCCCATAAGCTTTATTCCATTAGATGACATTCAGGACAGGTTTAAAAAGCTCTCTTTGAAAGGCTTCTTTAATATGAATTTTACTGGTGTTGCTTTAAACATCGAACTAAGTCAAAGCTATAAAGGAGTTTGCGATGTCTTATGAGCAGCTTGACATTGCCGTTGGCCGATGGCTGGCAATAAACCACTTCGATGTGGGTTTTGTCCTCAATAGCGCTTATTGAGGACATTTTTTTTCTGGTTTTTAAGGTAATTTCGTCCTCAATAGTCCTTATTGTTTTGAAGTTATGTGGATGATCACTGTCATTGACGATTCGACGTACACTGGATTCAGAAATAAAGTAATCATTTATGTGCTTTTAGATATGCTTGTTCGAATCTCTGAACTTTGTGCAATGAAGCGAAGGAACGTAAATCTTTAGAATGGTGAAATAGTTATTTCATCGTAAAGAAGTTGAAGCCTATATAAATAAATGGGTAAAGGATGCTAGGAATAATGGCGGCATTGTAGATTGCAATTAAGAAAAGAATAACTTCAGCATAAAAGCACAAACCATGGGATAGGTATTTATGAGAACGCTCATTCGTTCGATTTTACTTTCAGGTTTTTAATCAATATTAAGGATTATAGGCTTCATTGGCAGAACTAGAAGGACTAAAGAAAACGCTAAACAATAAATAGCTTTTGAACTAAGAAGGGAATTCTCCTTTGAAGGAAATGTTTCTTTAGTAGCCTTTTTCTTCTTCAAGTAACAGGAGAGTTGAACTTAAAATAAGTGTTTCTTGGGTCCGAGGGTAAATCTAGGTTAATCAACAAAAGCTTTTTCTATCCCAGAATAGGAGACGCTGTACGGAGCAAAAAAAAGAAGCCGGCTAAACCAACTTCTTTCTCACTATTTTTAAACTGTCACATTGCTTATTTAACTGCTGATGCTGTTTTTTCCTTCTTTGCTTCTTTATCTTGAATTAATTTTAGAAGATCTAGGAAGTTATTATCACGTGTATAAATTGCTTTTGCCCCATTATCATCGTATTCATAGAAACCTTTATTTGAACGAATACCATGTTCACTTTTTTCGACCATTTCTTTTAAGAATTTAGGAACTTCTCTTGTATTCGATAAATCCTGCTCGATGTTGTATACCATAGCTTGTGTTGTTTGCAGACCTGCTAAATCCTGACTTTCCATTGGTCCGCAAAAAGCCCATTTAAAGCCCATGCTTCCTCTTACAGCGATGTCAATATCTTCTGCCGTACATATTCCCAATTCAATTAAGTTGAAGCATTCCCGTAGAAAAGCTACTTGTATGCGGTTAACGATAAAGCCTTTAATCTCTTTTTTCAGTACCACTGGAGTTTTACCGATTTCCTTCATTAGGTCATAAGTTACTTTTACGACATTTTCATCTGTCTTCTCAAATTTAGCAATTTCTACAATTGGTACAAGTTGTGGAGGGTTAAAGTAGTGTGTAATGATAAATCTTCCTGGATGTTTTGCTCTTTGTGTTAATTCTTTTAATGGGAAAGTTGATGTATTAGATGCAATAATCGTTTTTTCAGAGACAATGCTTTCAATAATCTCGTAAGTATCTAATTTTGTCTCAAGCACTTCTGGAATAGATTCTAAAATAAAATCAGTATCCTGGATCGCTTCAAGTAAATCTGTTGTATATTTAATATTATCCAAAGTCTGCTCCATTTTTTCTTTTGATAGCATTCCTTTATCAACCATAATTTTCAAGCTGTTCGTAATCATTTTTTTTGCTGTTTCCAATGATGTATCGCGTCTAGCTTGAATACGTACAATATATCCTGCTTGTGCAAGTAATTGAGCAACGCCATGACCCATAATACCTGCTCCAAGTACTGTGATGATCTTCATTTAAAAACCCCATTTCGTATTATATTTTCTTCATTTTTCATAATTAGAATAGAAAGTCTATTAAAAATATAAAGCATCTTGCTAATTATTTTTATAATAGTAACTTATTGTGAAAGGAATTTATCAGATAGCTTTCTCTTGGTGTTATGTAAATATATAAAGATTAAACAGAAATATTTTTAATTTCTTCTTCTTGCTTCCAGCCCCTTCAAATGTGTGAATAACAACTGCAGCAACTAGGATAGTTGCAATGGTTACACCAGCTAATATGACAGAAGTATCCATTAAGAAGAATAATTCCAACAATTGATGCTACTGATGAAAGAATCGTATATGTCGCAAATGCACATTCCTGCTTCCAAACTTATCGATTAATGTCATTGAAATTCGATAGGCTCCACCTGCATCAGCGATCAAACGACCAATCATCGCTCCGAAACCTAAGATTAGCGCTATGTGTCCTAAAGTACCGCCAAATCCAGCTTCTACTTAAGTGACTTTGTCATCTAGCGGCATCCCTAATACCAGCGCCACAACAAACGAAACAATAATCAATGAGATGAAAGCGTTTAATTTGAAGCCCGTGATTAAAATAATTAATAGAATAACTCCAAGTGCAACCATTAATAATGGCTTATTCATTGCCCCCCTTTTTTAAATAACCCTAAATCTTCCAATAACTTAAAGAATTCCCTTTGTCTTAAACATTCAGAAAATAAGTATTTTAGATATATGGGAATTTTCTGAATGTTAATATTGTAATTAATAGCTATTGAAATATCTAATAGAATATAATTTATTAAAAGGCGGTTTTTTAAAAATATTTTTTATAGTTGTAAGTCAAAAACGGGATCTATAAGGAGAAAATATTACTGTATTGATTAATAATTCTTATTTAGAAAATTAAGCCATATTAGGAGGAGAAAACAAGATGTTACAAACAGCAACAAAATGTCTCTTGCGAATTTGCCCTTCTCTTTTTCCACAATAAATATATGCTTAAATTGATAAGTATAAGTGATTCCTTTTGAGCTTACAGATTTAAGGTAATTATTAGCTAATTGCAACTTGAGCTCTTTCTCTGTGAAGAACTTTTTAATCATAATTACTCTGTTTCCATGTTTAGTTCGCTGAGTTGTATTTCTTTATTATACAAAAATGTACCCTCTAGGTAGACTTTTTTAAGTACTCTATTAGGGTACATTTTATAGGGAGAACGGCTTTTTTTTTTGGTAAAAAATAAATTTGGAATGATTTAAAAAGAAAGATGTCTTTTTGTTTATTCGTGGTTTTATTTTTATTTCCAACTCCGCTTACCCTTTTTTAATTAAATGTTTTTTAGAACTCACTCAGGACAACGAAGTCTAGTCATCATTCCTATTAAAACATTTCCTTGCAGTAGAATTCACAGCGTATTCATTGTGTTTATATATAAATAAAATCTTGAATTCGGGCGCTAGAAGAAAGATAATTTCGATTAGAATTACATGATCAAAAGATTTAAAATTAAATTAATCGAGATAATATCCCGATATACTTAAATATTAACATTTTTAGATATTGATATTATCTGAAATATACATTAGACGCTGATTACCTTAGCACATTGGCTTACTTTTGGATGCGGTTACATTTGGCTGAGGTAGTCAACGAATACATCTTGCTAAAAGAAAAAGAAGAATTAAAGATTCAATCCAAGAAAGTCATCTCTAAAACTAGACAGTCTCCTCCGCACAGAAAAGTAAGCATTATCTTATAATTTAGGTTGGGTCAGACGCACACTTTTTTAACTCTTTTAAGTGAAGTGGAAAGTTCCACTAACAAATTAGCATTAGCATTAACATAAAACATGTAAGCATTAACGCTATATTTAGAAAATATTAAAATCAAAACCAAGGAGGAATACAAGTAAGGCGAAGCGGGAACAAATGGGCGTTTCTGAGCCAATCTTACGGATTTGTGTTTGATTATATGTTGATCGATAACGGTGGTGTTCTTCCATTTTCTGATCTGATTCATCCAAAAGTGGAAGCAGAAATTGCGTTTTTATTGGTGAAGATATTGAAGGACCTGGAATTACCGGCTCACAAGTGTTAGCTAAAACAGAGTTTGTTTTACCTGCACTTGAAATTATTGACAGCCGTTATGAAAATTTTAACTTTACTCACACAGATGTAATTGCTGATAATGCATCTACATCAAGGGTCGTATTCGGTAATACACTTCGAAAACCAAATGACTTTGAACTTGAATTAGTAGGGGCAATTTTATCGATTAATGGCCAAATTAAAGAATTGGGCGCTGGCGCTGCCGTTTTAGGACATCCTGCCAATGCCATTGCAGTATTGGCAAACATGCTCGCCAGAATAGGAGATAAAATTAAAAAAGGCGAAATCATTTTATCGGGAGCCTTAACAAGTGCAATATTGTTAAAAGTTGGCGACGTTGTTTCAGGTAAATTTGATGGCCTCGGCGAAGTAACTTTCTCTGTTGGTGAATAAATGAGCAATTTTAAAACATATTATAATAGGAAAATATAATTTATGAAGGGGGAATTATCATGCCACTTATTCAAGTAAATATTATGGAAGGCAGACCACCTGAAAAAATAAAAGCAATAATTGAAAATATTACTGATACTGTTGTTGAAACACTAGTTGTACCAAAAACTAGCGTTCGAGTATTGGTAAATGAAATGCCAAAAACACATTGGGGAGTTGCCGGTGTACCGGTTTCTGAAAGAAAATAAACGAATAAGCATGAGTCTAGTAACTGTATTCTAGAAAATTGACAAACTATTGTTGTTTTTATAAGGTGATTTTTCACAACCCCTAGAAATAAAAAATTATAACTTCCTATATTTTTTGAAAGGGAGTTCAGACTGTCGACAAATTCGAAAATATTCGGGTTTGTCGATAAACCTGAGGTACTGACATCCCCTTAAGGGAGGTTCGCTACACCTCTTCTTGTTATTCACTCATATTGTTATGATTAGCCATAGTAGAAATAGATTTAAAGGCATACCTATTCATCTTGTTGAATTGGTATTTTTTATATCTGTCTGATTTAAATGTTACATTAACGAATTTTTTTATCATGATAATCCATTGTTTTCAGGTCTATTTTCCAGGTGCAAACTCTTATAAAAACATTGCAGACATCGGTAAAGGGAAGCTTTTCATTTTAATGGAGGAAAATAAAAAATGACAGTATCTGAACTCATTGAAAAACTAGAGAAATTGGATATTCAAGATGCACAGATAGTGCTTAAAGATTCATCAGATGAATATTTAGACATAGGAGAAATTGAAAGTATTTTAGGATTCTATTATGTAATTCATCCAGTTTCAACAAAAAGGAGCCAGGAGGAAAAGTAACGGGTTCTCTTTTCGTAGGGAAGGTAACTTTTTTAGCATTAAATAACACTGTAATAAACAATATTTTAGCCTAAGAAAAAGGCAACTTAATGAAGTGCTCCCCTTAAGTTGGACTAATAATCCAACTTAAGGGGTTTTTTAAGATGGTAAAGTTTTCAAGTGATTTTAGAAAATTGATTGTATCAGAGTTGGTTAGTCGATCTAGAAGGACTGCGGTCATTTTTTTAGCTCCAAATATAGACGTCCATTCCGTAAATTCTAGATTCGTAGTTATCATAAAGTATCATTTTTAAGATATTTGCTAACAGTGTTACGTGAAATCCCAAGTTTTGCCCCAATTTGCCTTTGCGATAAACCTTCAACCTCTTTTAAGAATTTGTTCTTTTAATTATCCCTCTTAAATCATCTCTTTGCACGCGAATTAACAGCGTATTCATAATGATTATATATAAATATAATCTTGAATTCAGGCACTAAAAGTAAGAATATATCGATTAGATTTTCACAAAAAAAAGATTTAAAATCAAATCAATTAAGATAATATTCTGATATTTTAAGTGTCAATATGTTCAGATATTATCTGGAGAAATGCATTAAACACTGTTTACCTAAGCACACTGAGTTAAGTTTTGGATGCGATTACATTTAGCTGAGGTATCCGGATAGATGCTAGTTTTTGTGCAATGGATAGTTGCGCGACAAAAAGGAAACAGACCATTTTTACAAGGAAAGGAGGAGATTTTAGCTTGTCGAGTCAATCACAAGCCTATCTATTGGAAAGGAGAGTAGCCGTTGTAACAGGTTCCTCACCGGAAATTGGAAAGCGATTGCAATTGGTTTATCAAAAGCAGGTGCGACTGTATTGGTTACAGTAGAGGGGGAACTGCTGAATGAGATCAGAAAGAGAGATACGGGTTGGTAGATCGCTATATTAACATCATTCCAAAAGGAAGAGGTGGCGGATGCCATCGTATTCTTGCTTCCGATAAGGCAACTTTTATTACGGGCCAAGTGATTAGTGTAAATGGCGGAAGCACGATGCAATAAAAATGATTTTAATGTTTCTATAACCTCTTTCAGAACTGACGCAGATGATGAGCAGGTTTACAAAAAAACTTATTTTGGGGGAGAGCCAATGAGCAATTATCTTAAGGATGATCAACAGAAGTGTTCATTTAAAGTAAATCGTGAAGTTTTTATTAATCCGAAAATTTTAGAAAGCGAACGCAATGAAATTTTTGATAAATGCTGGTTATATATCGGGCATGAATCAGAAGTACCGAATAAAGGCGATTTTCATAGAAGAAAAGTTGGTGGACGAAACCTTTTATTTACCCGCGGTAGTGATGGGGTAATAAGGGCATTATATAATTCCTGTCCACACCGGGGTGCGCTCGTATGCCGTGAAGGAAAAGGAAACTCAAAAGTATTCCGCTGCTTCTATCATGCGTGGAGCTTTAATACGCAAGGGGAATTAGTCGGATTACCTGATAAATTCGGTTTCTTGGAAGACCATAACTGCGATGGTTCCAAAAATATGCTGGCTGTCAAACGACTTGAAAGTTACCGTGGTTTCGTATTCGTTAACTTTGATGACAACGCCATATCGTTAGAGGAATACCTGGCAGGTGCCAAAGAGTATCTCGACTTGGTGGCAGATCAAACAGAAGTTGGAATGGAAGTTTTGCAGGATCCCCAAGAATATAGCGTACGAGCGAACTGGAAATTACTTTGTGAAAATAGTTTTGATTTATACCACGGGGTACCAACCCATAAAACCTATTTTGATATTGTTGCGACCCGCGGCGGAATAATGGAAAAAGACAGTCTTGCAGGGCAAGCGCGCGCTCTGGGGAATGGACATGCCGTAATGGAATATTATGCCCCGTGGCCAAGACCAATCGGAAAATGGATTGAAGGTTACGGTGAAGAAGCGAAAGAAATTATCGATAAAATCAATGCCCGCTTAGTAGAAAAATTTGGCGAAGAAAGAGCCCACCGCATTTCGAAAAAGAACCGTAATATTCTAATTTTCCCTAACCTGGTCATCAATGATATCATGGCGATTGCAATCAGAACCTTTTATCCGCTTGAACCGGGTTATATGCAAGTAACCGCCTATGCTTTATCTCCTATAAATGAAACAGACGGTTTCAGAGAGGTACGGAATGACAGCTACTTAGAGTTTTTAGGGCCAGGCGGTTTTGCGACTCCTGATGATAATGAAGCACTTGAACTATGCCAGGAAGGCTTTTTAAATACTAAAGAAGTCGGATGGAATGATATTTCCAAAGGAATGAACAGGGAAATTCCCCAAGCGACGGATGAAGAACAAATGCGTGCCTTTTGGCGTGAATGGGATAAACGGATGACAGCAGCAGAAAACAAAAAAGAAGAAGCTGGGAAGGTGGAAGTATGAACATAACACGTCAGGAAATTGAAGATTTTTTATTTCATGAGGCGGAGCTTCTTGATGAGTTTAAGTTAAAGGAGTGGGCTGCATTATTCGCAAGCAATGGAACGTATGTGATTCCGCCCATCGGAAATCCTGATGCGGATTTTAAAAAATCGCTTTTCTTTGTTCATGATGATCGTCCCCGTTTAGAACAGCGGGCGTTACGATTACTGAAAAGAGAAGCCCATGTAGAATACCCGCACTCCACAACTCTTCACAATGTGACAAATGTAAGAATCGTTAATAATGAAGAGGATGCCGTAAAAGTCAGATGCAATTTCTCTACTTACCGTACGAAACGTGAAGTAATGGACAATTATGTCGGGGTCAACGTATACATCTTTGTAAAAGAAAATGGTGAATTAAAGATTCAATCCAAGAAAGTCATTCTCAAATTGGACAGTCTCCGCCCGCACGGAAAAGTAAGTATTATTTTATAATATGAAGTCAGATTTTGATTTGGTTCATACGAATTAACACATTAACGCGGTTAAGCTATGAGGGTCAGACCCTCTACTATAATATAGGAGGTTTTTGAATGATTCGTTATAAAAAGTTGGGATATGTTGTGTTAAGCGTGACTGATCTTAATAAATCGGTAGATTTTTATGAAAATATTGTTGGTTTGGAATTTGTTGAACGGGTTCTTGATGCGGCATACCTTCGATGCAGCGGGGACCATCACAATTTAATCCTTGAACAAGGAGAAGAACCTGGGTTAAAAAGAGTAGCATTTGAGCTTGAAAAGGCAGACCAATTTCAAGCAGTGTTTGACCATTTAACGAAACAAGGTGTAAATCCTGTCGAATTAAGCGCAGAGGAGTGCCAAAATTTGGCCCAAGGTAGAACATTGCGTTTTAAAGATCCATATTTAGGGGTAACGTATGAATTCTATGTGCAAATTATGCAAATGGGTACACCGTTTGTTCCTAAGAAGGCCAGAATTACGAGACTTCTTCATGTCGTTTATGAAACTAATAAATTTGACGAATTATTTGATTTCTTTACGAATGTTTTGAACTTCAACATTTCTGATATCCAAGGAAGGGAAACTGGATGGGCCTGGTTAAGGGCAGCTGGAACTCCATTTCACCATAATTTTGCCCTGACAAAAGGAAAAGAAAATAAATTGAATCACCTTGCTTATCAAGCTCAACGTGTAGATGATGTGGGGATTCAAGTTAATAGATTAAAGGATAACAATGTTCCGATTCTATTTGGGCCAGGAAAACATCACCCATCGGGCAGCATTTTCCTTTATTTTGCGGATCCTGACGGCTTAACGATTGAGTATAGTCAAGGAATGGAAGAATTTCCGGAGGAAAATCCAAGAGAGCCTCGCCGTCTAGAACCAACCATGCATACCCTTGATGAATGGGGAGGAAGACCTAAACCAGGATGGGGAAAAGTTGGTAAATTGATAAAGGAAGACCTGGAAAAAGTTAATCAATAATCAATCAACAATTATCCTTTAAGGAGGCAGAATCGTGTCAAAAGGTGAGAATTTCCGTGTTGACTTTCACACCCATATTATTCCTGAGAATTTTCCTGATTTTGCGGAAAAATATGCGGATGATCGTTTTCCGATTTTAAAGCATACGTGCAGCTGTGGAGCTGAAATTTACAAAGATGGAAAGTCATTCCGAAAAGTTGACGAGAATGCCTGGAATCCTGAAAAACGCATCGCTGAAATGGATGCAGAAGGTGTCAATGTCCAAGTTTTATCTCCGATTCCGGTTACGTTTACATATTGGGCAGATGTAGAAAAGTGTTTAGAGCTGTCGAAAGCACAAAATGATTTTATAGCTTCGGTAGTAGCCCAATATCCTGATCGTTTTGTCGGCCTTGGAACGGTACCTTTGCAGAATTCGGATTTGGCGATTGCAGAAATGGAAAGAGCAGTTAACGAGCTGGGGCTGATTGGGATTGAAATTGGCAGCAACGCCAATGGAAAAAACCTCGATGATCCGGAGATTCAAAGATTTCTGAAAGCAGCGGCAAAAATGGATGTACCCATTTTAGTTCATCCATGGGCCACGGTCGGAGTAGAGAGAATGCCAAACCATAACTTTATGTATTCGATCGGAATGCCGTCCGAAACAGCTCTTGCGGCAGGAAGCCTAATCTTCAGCGGTATTCTTGATAAATTTCCAAAATTAAAAATCTGCTTTGCTCATGGCGGAGGGTCCCTGCCGTATTTATTACCGCGAATCGACCAAGCCTGGGAAGTATGGCCGCATATCCGCACAACGGAACAGCCGCCAAGCTATTATGCGAAGAAACTCTATTACGATACGCTCGTTTACGATCCGTGCAATCTCCAATTTATGCTTAGAAAATTTGGTGCTGATCATATTATCATGGGTACAGATTATCCATTCATGTTGCGGGAAGCACCGCCGGGAAAAATAGTTGAAATGTTGGAAAATATTTCGGATGTGGAAAAGAAACAAATGCTTGGAGAAAATGCGATTAAGTTTCTTGGATTAAATAAAGAGAGTTTTATTAAAGAATCGGAATAAGGCCAAATAAAAGAACATTCTATTTTGATAGGAATGTTCTTTTATCTTGACCTATAGGTTCTATAGATCAGGAAATATCTGTTATTTGTTCTGTTCTTACTTGAAACAATATGTATGAAGGTATTCGTAAGATAAAAATGTAGTTAAATTAAATTATGAGGAGATGAGTAATAATAAATATTAATATTAAATATAAAAATATCATTTTTGTATTTTTAATGGCTTTTAGTATGTCCTTTTTTATTTCATTAATATTAATCTTAATAAATAGGGGTTATAATGGAACATTTTTACATGTGTGGTTAAAAACTTGGTCACAGGCTTTTATTTGCGCTTATTTTGGAGCTTACTTTTTTCCGAAAGTAATACAAAAAATAATGAAAAAGATTAATTTTGTAGAAAAACCATTAATAATTGAGAATGATAGTTTAGTGAGAGAACAAAACGATTTATAATATAATTTATAGCAAAGTACAAAGTCCAAAGTCATTATAGAAAAAGCTTAACAAAGAAGATTGAAAACGAACTAACTCAAACAAATAATTTAAATGTTAAGACTGTCGAGATATATCTGTCGGTCTTTTGATTTTTTATAAGTTTGTGTAACATTTAATAACCTTATGAATATAATTAAAATCTTGAATTGAGGCGCAAAAACAAAGATTATTTCGTTAGAAATCCACTGAAACGGTACTATTGCAGGATGCCGATTTGGCAATTACAGAAATGGAAAGAGTTATAAAAGAGCTTGGGCTGATTGGTATTGAAATCAGTAGCAATGCAAACGGCAAAAGTCTTGATGATCTGCGAGAAGCACCACCAGGAAATTTAGTCTAAATGTTAGAAAACGTGTTGGATGAGGAAAAGAAAAAATGCTTGGAGAAAATGCTTAGAGTTTCTGGGGTTAAATAAAGCCACAGTGTTTTTAAAGAAACAGTGTTATTAAAGAAACAGTATAGATTTATAACAAAGGACATTTCTGTTTAAATGGCATGTCCTTTGTTCTTACTAATCATAGCTTATACCTATTTAAATAGATTTTAAATTTTTTAAAATAGCTTCTAAAGTATGAAGAAACAGAAGAATCCTTTCTAATTTTGGAGAATCCTTTTTATATATTCCAGCAACATTATAAGAGAGATCTTTAAATTCAGCAAAAGGGACGGTACATAAATCTTTATTGTGTTTATTTGTGTGATTAGCTAGAATTAGTTCTGGTACGACACTAAAACCCCAGTTATTTTTAATCATCGATATTACCATTTCGAATCCGCCAACTTCAATTCGTTTTAGATTTCTTACTCCGATTAATCTTTCATCAATTTTTCTCCATAAGGCTGTTTCCCTACGATAGCAAATCATCGTTTGGTCAATAAGATCGTCTTTTAAAATTTCAGCTTTTCCAACTAATGGATGGTCTTTTCCAACAATAAAAACAAGTTTTTCATGAAAAATATATTCTGATTCTAGATTTGTAAATGGGATTACATCTCTTACAAGCCCTAAATCGATTGACCCATCTTTAATCATCTTAGAAACTTCTACAGAGTCCGCTGCTTCCACTAGTTCAAAAGAAAACTCACTTGTTCTGCGCAGATGTGATAAAACCTCTAAGACAATTGAAACTGAGATGGCAGGTGATAATCCGATGGTAATTGTTGGGATTTTAATGCCTTCAATCACCTGTCTTGCTTCTTTTACATAGTTTAATATTTTACGTGCATATGGAAGGAGGGCAGTGCCTTCCTTAGTCAATAGGATTTTTTTTCCCTCTCGGTAAAATAATTTACAGTCCAGCTCATTTTCTAATTTTTGAATTCTTGCCGTTACCGCGGGCTGTGTTAAATTCAAGTGCTCTGCTGTACGCGAATAATTATTTAACTCAAAAACAGTAATAAAGGTTAAAAGTTGTTCATCATCCATAACATCACTTCCTTATTTAAAAAAATGAGCTCCTTTTATATTATGATATCAAAAAAAACATTCCGTGCGGCTGAATTAATGCGCTTTCATTTTTATGTAAAAATTACAACTAACCAATAATTTAAACTAATTATAGATTTTAATGATGTTTAATTCTAATCAATAAAATCTTTTTTTTATGGCTGAAATCCAAAAAAATTTTTATATTACCGGGGCTTCAATAAATTGTGTAGGCGTTTGCATAGAAAAAATATTTTTCCAAAAGTTCCAACAATATATATTAAATTTGCCTATCAATAAAATTTACTATTTTTTCAAGAAGCGCAGTCTGAAAATCAACGGTGTTTTTTAATTTAATAACCTTTTAATGTTTTTACAATGGGATATTTTCCCTTCAAAGGGTAAAAGGTATGATAAAATAAAACTAATGGATTTAACATATATACTAGTGATTTAAATAGAAAAATACTTGTGATTATATCTTTATCAAACTCATCTGAGTTTGATTTTGAGAGGATTCTCCTGATTTCATAAACATCAATTAATTTACATTTAAGGCGTCCAGTCTTCAAAACTGCTTGAGACCTGCGTGCCAGGTCTGGTGGGTTCGATTCCCACGCAGTCCCGCCAAACTTCTTACTCCCGCAAGGGGTTGACGATGATTTACTCGGTGATTGTTGCCGTTGATTGATCCGTTAACTTACACAGTTTCCACCCAGTCTCGACGCAAGACTGTGAAAGACTTTCGGTTAAGACTGTTTTAATAGTTGCCTAAAACTGTTCGTCCTCTTACGCTATTTATTTTGCGGAAGGGGATTTTTATTTATGATGCGGAAAGGTTTACAACGAAGAGTTAAGCGTGCTGTACCGGTTGAAATTACATTAAATATTACGGAAATGTTTGAGGAGTTTATGCTCGTAAAGAAGGGCGAAGGACTGGCGAAACGCACGATTCAAGAACACTATAATAATTTCGGATATTTTAAGACTTATATCGAAAAAGAACTATCCGCGGATGAAATGACTACCGAAATATTTGTCGGATGGATTACGTATATGATCGAAGAAATGAATTACACTCCAGGCACGGTTAATATTCGGGTCAGGACTATGCGTGCTTTCTTACGTTATTGTTACGAGGATAAGGCGTGGATTCATGAGCCAATACCTAAACGCTTTAAGCCGATTAAGGCGCCTATAGATGTCGTTGAGGCGTTTACTGTAGAAGAATATCGACGACTGATTGCGGCCATAGATGACGAAACTTATGTCGGATTTAGGACAAAGGTAATGAGCCGACTCGCGTCTTTGTGTCCGCAGCTTCCAGGCGAATAGACATTGTCTTAAAGTCGATATTCTGCCGCTTTATATCTACTAGTTCGCAGACGCGCACCATCGTATCGAGTAAGAAGCAGCTGGTATAACGCTTGTTTATCTTCCTCGTATAATTCAGTTATTAAAATGTCCTTTTGGTAATGTTTACTCTGCCGATCCTTTTCGGCAACCCGCCAAAAGGTCTTAAGTCCTCTAGATTTGAAAAGGGATAATTCCGGTAAGAGAAAGTTATTACGAATGTATTTCACCATCGCCTCTACGTGACCTTTCTCATTGCCACTGGCAGGGTTACAAAATTCAGGTTCAAAACCGTAATGGAATACGAAATTCCTCTGTTAGTTCTCTTTCTCCATTTGGTAGTACCTTCTTTACAGCTGGGCAAGGTTATCAAATCGAATCGCCTTCGGCACACCACCCAATATAATAAAAAATTCGCTTGAACCCTTCTAAGAAACATTCTCTGTTTTGTGAAAAAAAGACCTGAAAATAAAAGGCATTGCTATTTGGGAATGATAGAGCTAGAAATGGTAGATATCTTGGATCGTCTTATACATCGGGCTGAAATCGTTAACTTCAATGATTCGAGTTACAGAATGAAACACCGAGAAACGATTTATAAAGAAGAAAGTGTTCAAAATTAAATTAGCAAATTTGTTCAAATGTACTTGACACTTACAGAGGGCAGATTTTGTGCCTATATACCATACAATTACTGAAGGTTTAACTGCAAAAACCGAATATAAGGTGGTTGGAACGGGATATTCCAATAAAAAAGAACGAGTTTATGTTGAAGCACGGACCACTTAATCATCATCTGATTCAGATAGGGAAAAGGTAGTAACTAAAATTGACAAAATCATCCGGGAGTTGCTTCAATCTGATGAAGCAAAAAAAGTGATTAAAGAGGATATATATGAAATTGTTATTTTAAGTAAAGATAAAAAGAAATTGAAAACTATTAAAAATTAAGATAACGATAAACACCTTGTTTGAATGTAAAAAGATATTAATATCTATAACAATAAGGAGGATTCCTTTATGCTCAAAACAAACCGTTGTTTACTTGTTAAATTGCACCCAAGTGATTACGAAAATATAAAAAAATTATATATTAATGATGAAGTCAGAAAGTACCTTGGAGGAACACTTAATGAAGTTGCTTTTAAAGAAAGCTTTTCAAGGATACTACAAGCTTTAAATATTTCTTTATTTTGGATAATTACTGAAAGGTTTACGAATGAGTTTATCGGGTTAATTTCTTTAAATATTCACCACGATGGTATTTCAACTGAAGTTTCTTATCAATTACTACCGGAATGGTGGGGCAAAGGGTATGGGACAGAAATTGTTAAAGAGATTCTTAATTATGCTTTTTATGAGCTAAATCTACCAGAAGTTGTGGCTGAAACACAATCTGCTAATAAAGCTTCTTGTAAGCTTTTAGAAAAGCTAGGGATGAATTTAAAACAAATTGTTCAAAGGTTTGGAGCAGAACAATCCATTTATTGTATTGAAAAGTCTAATAACGTAACTAACTGAAGCTCTACACTAAGAAGATATGCTACTTGGTGTTTTCTTTAATACAGAATGATGAAGTGGAAGAGCAATAATTAAAAGGTTAGTGTCGAGGGTTGCTGACCATAGTCTTATTAAACAATAAATAAGATATGCAAAAGTTGCTGTTTAAATTGGTGCAATTATTGAAGAGAAGTCTTCTCATAAACAGGTATACCATAAAAGCAATTAAATCAAGAGGTGACATATACGATATCAATGGAAATCAGTGAGGCTTAAGAATTTTTTAACAATGGTACATATATATTGTAAAGAAATAAATGTTAATGTTGAACTTGTGGGAAAAAGTTCCAAGAATGTACTTTAAGGAGGAATTAGTATGTTCATAGGCCACTATTCAGTAAGCTATGTTATCAAAAAGAAAGAACTGGGGCTGCCTTTATGGCATTTATTTTTAGCTACCCAATTGATGGACATTATTTGGTGTATATTTATTTTTTGGGGGATTGAAAAGGCAGATACTAACAGCGGTTTACCCGGCAGTCATATTCACCTTGAGTATATGCCATATACACATAGCTTAATTGGATCGTTAATTTTGTCTGCCTTAATGGTAGTTTTTTATCGTATTTTACCTTCAAATAAATATAAAGCTAATTTAAACCGAAAGTCACTGCTTATGGGAATTGCAGTTTTTTCCCATTGGGTATTAGATTTAATCGTCCACTATAAGGATCTCCCGATTATTGGGAATTCCTTTAAAGTGGGCTTTGGTTTATATTCAAGTGCTTTTTGGAGTTTTACCTTGGAATCCATTTTATTGGGGGTAGGGATGCTTATTTATTATTATTCTACCAATCTCAAGAAAAAATACGGGACTCTAACATTTTATTTGTTTTTGCTGATTATAAATGCCAATACCGTTTGGGGACCAGTTGCACCTAATGAGAAAATTGCAGCCACTTTCCTTTTCATATGTTATTTGTTATTTGCCTTAATTACTTTATTAATGGAAAAAGTGGGTAAAAACAAGGTTGCAAACAACGATATCAGTAATTTTTAAACTGTTATTATATAAACATCAATATCAAACATTTTTGCTAACATAACAAAACCATCTCACTAAACAATGGTGAAATGGTTTGTTATGTTATATTTTATGATTTTTCCGGAATTCTGAAATTGTACAACCGAAATTTTTCTTAAAAACCCTTTCGAAAGTATTTAGACTTCCAAAACCCACTTCATAACATATAGTGGTGATATCTAATTTGGATGTAAGTAACAGGTTTAATGCTTTTTCAATTCTAATATTTAATAAAAAGTTACTAGGGGTGCAGCCAACAATATCTTTAAAGGTCCTAATAAGATAGAATTTACTAAGGTTTGATATCGATGACAGCTCATCCAGTGAAATATCATTTTGGTAGTTTTCGTAAATATATCCAATAATATTTTTAATAATTGGATGTTGATTAATAATAACTTCTTTTTTCCATTGATCACTATGAGAACCTTCTTGAATTGATAAAAATGTTTCTGCCAGTTCCCATTCAAGTTCTTCCATTCTAGCGGAGTAATCCTCATGAAAAAGGTTAGTTCTAACAATTTTATCAGCTACTTTAATTAACTTCTCTGAAGAGTCCTCGTTATAAATTGAAAAATCGATACCACTCGTACCTTGATTTAAACGTGAAAAAATAATTGTGTCAATTAAACTTCTTTTTATATTTATTAGTAAAATACGACTTTCACTTTCTTTGGTAAAATGTATATGTTTCTCACCTGGCATAGTAATCATTCGAGTGTTTTTATTTAGCTGGTTTGAAATATTATTTAAGTCTAAGCTGGGAGTACCAGAGATTGGAATTGTAATTTGATAATCATCACCATGATCATGTTCGACTGGATCTGATGAATGAGGATCTAAATGAGTCATCATTAATTTTGTATTTTTCAGTTTTAAGTTTAGATATCTCATATTTCACCTCGCTCAGCTAATTTTATACCCTTATTATATATAAGTATATAAAATGGAAATTTATGTTTCAATATGTATATGGTCAAATATGGAAAATGTTAAATGCGAAGAAAAAAGAAGCAGGTATGTCCTAAGGACAAATAATATATAAATTAGTAATTTGCTCAAAAGTTGCTTTGTAAGCCCGAATTATAAAAAAGACGTACCTTCCGGTACGCATTTCAAATAGCCGTAAATTCCGATTTTTTTAATCGAATTACGGCTTATTTCATATTTATTCTGCATTCTGCCTTAATCATTT
>NZ_JAMAUV010000032.1:0-43529 GCF_023714155.1 Neobacillus sp. MER 74 | reverse complement strand
CTGAGATAAAGGAAACACGAAGAGCGATAGCGATTCGATGTTGACTTATCGTAGGGAAAAGACCGAAGGACACTAGTTGCTGGACGCTGGAGCTAGACAATTATATAGGTGAACTCAAGTTTACAAAAAACTTCTTCTGCATTATCTAGTTTTGAGGGAATGATTCCTCAATTAAATAGTCTGGCAGCAATGGCGAGAAGGTCACACCCGTTCCCATACCGAACACGGAAGTTAAGCTTCTCAGCGCCGATGGTAGTTGGGACACGCGTCCCTGTGAGAGTAGGACGTTGCCAGGCACATTAAGGACAACCTGAAAAGGTTGTTCTTTTTTGGTTTAAATTAAATTATTTTTCCACCGATAGTTTTTAACATCAAATATTGCAAACACTAACACTAGGTATGATTGGAAGACAAGTGGGTGGTTTAATGGATTGGATGGATTTACTTCATCACTATAAACTGACAAGCATTTTTTTAGCAGCTATTATTGCAAGGATCATTGTTTTTATCATAAATAAAACTGTTCATAATTTTTTTCTAAAAACCGATTTCATTGAAGAACGGATAGAGCAGACGATTGAAAGTATGATTCGCTCTTTAACCAAATATACGGCAACTCTCTGTTTCATCTTTTTTGCCATATCTCAATACGTTAGTAATTTTGGAAGAATTTTGGCTGGAGCAGGTATACTCGGGGTAATCCTTGGGTTTGGAGCGCAAAGCATCATTAAGGATATTCTATCAGGTATTTTCTTGATTTATGAAAAGCAGCTGCATAAAGGTGACTTCATCACCATCAATAATACCTTCAATGGGACAGTTGTTGATATAGGACTAAGATTCCTAAAGATTCGAGAATGGACCGGCAAGGTTTTAACGATCAGCAATGGTGAAATAAAACAGATTCATAACTACAATATTGAAGAAATGCGGGTGATTGAAAGAATAGTGGTAAGCTATCGGGAAAATCCTGAAAGGGTGTTTGAAATTCTTGAGATCGCCTGTGAAAAAATCAATGTGCTGCACGAAGCATGTTTAAAGTTAGACCTCGCTAATTGTCCAATAGAACCATTCCAAGTATATGGGATGACCACTATCAATTCAGGATACCGAGGGATTGAATATACGGTTACAGGCCTTGTTGATGATACTCTATACTGGGATGCAGCAAAAGAAGCGAGGAGGATTATAGCTCAAACACTTTTTGATTATGAAATAAAATTGGCAGAGGACACAATGTTAGTAAAGCCAGTTGACGATGTTTTTTTAAAAGAGGGAAAATAACAGTGGAAAGAGAGGTACTTAATGGTAATGGGTAAAAAGAAAATGCAATTTGAGGTACAATCAAATGAAAATATTGAGGACTGCTTGAATAGAATGAAACAGTTGGGCTATACGCCTGTACGACGAACGGAAAAGCCGATTTTTCAAGAAATAAAAAAAGGCAATGAGACTATTTATGAACCAATTGCCCGCCAAATTATCTTCGAGGGCACTTTAATAGAGTAAAACACGAACATTATGGTGGTATTTAAAAATAATGTTCGATTTATTGGTTGACACCTACCGAAGATGATTGTAAGATATAGAAGTGAATTAATCAATAACAATTTATCTTTACCCTCGTATATCCATGGGAATATGGCCCATAAGTTTCTACCCAATAACCGTAAATTATTGGACTATGAGGGAAAGTCAATATGTTCGGTATAATTAAGGGCAGGAACCTTAATTTGGTATCCACTGCCACTATGCCCGAACAAATGGCTTTCTCTTACATGAGAAGCTATTTGTTCGGGTTTTTATTTTGGAAAAAAAAGGGGGATTTTCGATGTCCATTCTTGTTGGAGTAATCATGGGAAGTAAATCGGATTGGGAAACAATGAAACATACGTGTGAGATTCTCGACCAGTTAGAAATTGCTTATGAAAAAAAGGTGGTATCTGCTCATCGGACACCTGATTTGATGTTTACATATGCAAAGGAGGCCAGAGAAAGAGGTTTGAAGGTGATTATTGCCGGAGCTGGCGGAGCGGCCCATCTTCCTGGGATGGTAGCAGCCCAAACCACTTTGCCAGTAATCGGGGTTCCTGTCCAAACACAGGCCTTAAAGGGGTTAGATTCATTACTGTCTATCGTCCAAATGCCAGGTGGTGTACCCGTAGCAACTGTGGCAATAGGCAAAGCAGGTGCAACGAATGCTGGTTTACTAGCAGCACAAATCTTAGCAACGGGTGACACTGAATTAGCTGGAAAATTAGCAGCAAGAAGAGAAGCCACTAAACAAGAAGTACTAGAAAGTAGTGATCAACTTGTCTAACCAAACGATTTTACCAGGATCAACGATTGGAATTATCGGCGGCGGTCAACTTGGCAGAATGATGGCTCTAGCAGCAAAGGCTCAAGGCTTTCGGATTGCGGTATTAGAACCAACGACAGACTCTCCGTGTGGACAGGTTGCAGATATTGAGGTCATTGGTGCCTATGATGATCGCCAAGCTATTAGTAAATTAGCGGAAGTTAGTGATGTCATAACCTATGAATTTGAAAACATTGATGCAGATACACTTGAGTGGCTATGTAATCAGGCAAATGTCCCGCAAGGTCCACGGTTATTAACCATCACGCAGGACAGGATTAAGGAAAAGGCAGCAATCCAACAAGCGGGTGTGGAGGTTGCTCCATATGAAGTGATTAATAACATTGAGGAATTATTATTAAAGATAAATACGATCGGATATCCGGCTGTCTTGAAAACGGCAAGAGGCGGATATGATGGAAAAGGTCAACTTGTGATTCGGGACCAGCAGGATTTATCTAAGGGTGAACCCCTTTTAAAACACGGTGCCTGTGTATTAGAAAAGTGGATTCCTTTTGAAAAAGAAATTTCAGTGATTGTAACACGCAAGCTTGATGGTGAAACAACATTTTTACCAGTGGCTGAAAACATTCATAAAGATAATATTTTAGATACAACGATTGTTCCAGCTAGAATTTCAGAAGTTTTACAAAGTGAAGCTGTTCAACTGGCAAATAAGCTGGCTGATTCGTTACAATTAGTCGGGACGCTGGCTGTTGAGATGTTCTTGACTAGTAATGGAACCATTTATATTAATGAATTAGCACCACGACCGCATAATTCTGGGCACTTCTCCATCGAGGCTTGCGAAACGTCACAGTTCGAGCAGCATATCCGAGCCATTTGTAATTGGCCGTTAGGAAGAACGGGGCTATTAAAACCGGCTGTTATGGTCAACCTATTAGGAGAGCATCTTGAACAACTGTATAAGGAAATTCCGTCCTTGAATGACTGGAAGATTCATTTATATGGAAAAAAAGAGGCGAAAATCAAGCGGAAAATGGGCCATGTGACTATTTTGCGCGAAAGTGTCGAGGCGGCCCTTGCAGAAATGAACGAGAGCAGCATCTGGAAACCAGTAAAAGAAAAGATCGGGGGATAAAACATGATTGATCGTTATACACGACCGGAAATGGGAGCAATTTGGACAGAGGAAAACCGTTTTAATGCTTGGCTTGAGGTTGAAATACTAGCCTGTGAAGCATGGGCAGAACTAGGTGACATCCCAAAGGAAGATGTGAAGAAATTACGCGAAAATGCTTCCTTCAATATTGACCGCATTAAAGAGATTGAAGAAGAAACACGGCACGATGTAGTTGCTTTTACCCGCGCGGTATCTGAAACATTAGGAGAAGAGAAGAAGTGGGTGCATTACGGATTAACGTCAACGGATGTTGTTGATACGGCCCTATCTTATATCCTAAAGCAGGCCAATGCGATTTTACAAAAGGACTTGGAAAACTTCATTGAGATTTTAAGAAATAAAGCAATTGAACATAAGCTTACTGTCATGATGGGACGGACGCATGGGGTCCATGCTGAGCCGACAACTTTTGGCTTAAAGCTTGCTCTATGGTATGAAGAAATGAAACGGAACCTAGAGCGATTTAAGCAGGCAGCAGAAGGAATCGAGTTTGGAAAAATCTCTGGTGCGGTTGGTACTTATGCAAATATTAATCCGTTTGTGGAACAGTATGTTTGTGAAAAATTAGGACTGCAAAGAGCACCAATCTCTACGCAGACTTTACAGCGTGACCGTCATGCCCACTATATGTCAACGATTGCGTTGATTGCTACTTCCATTGAGAAGTTTGCAGTGGAGGTTCGCGGGCTGCAGAAGAGTGAAACTCGTGAAGTAGAGGAATTCTTCGCAAAAGGTCAGAAAGGATCCTCAGCAATGCCTCATAAGCGGAATCCGATTGGTTCCGAGAATATGACGGGAATTGCACGTGTAATCCGAGGATATATGCTTACTGCCTATGAAAATGTACCGCTTTGGCATGAGCGTGATATTTCACATTCATCAGCGGAACGGATCATCCTGCCTGATGCAACGATTGGTTTGAATTATATGCTGAATCGTTTTGGTAATATCGTGAAGAACTTGACGGTTTACCCAGAGAATATGAAGCGTAATATGGACCGGACACTTGGCTTAATTTATTCTCAACGTGTATTACTTGCGTTAATTGATAAAGGTTTATCTCGTGAAGAAGCGTATGATACTGTTCAGCCAAAAGCGATGGAAGCATGGGAAAAGCAAGTTCCTTTCCGCAGCTTGATTGAATCAGAGGAAAAGATTACTTCACTGCTATCAGAAGCTGAAATTGCTGATTGCTTTAATTATAACTACCATCTGCAACATGTAGATACGATTTTTGATCGCTTAGGGTTGAATGAATAAGGTCTATTGACGACCGAGCAAGCAAAAAAGGCAGAGTTATGGTGGCCAATAAGGGTTATTGGCTGCCAAACTCGATAATAATGGATCAGTTAGAAAGCCAATAGTCATTCTCAAAAAAATAGTTCACTTATTTAGGGCTTCTGACACCTTAACTATCCTGAAGATTCCCAATATTGCAAAATAGGAGGCGTTTCCCATGAAAAAACCTTTATACGAAGGAAAAGCAAAACGAATTTACGCAACAGACGATGAACAGATTGTTTTGGTTGAGTATAAGGATTCAGCAACGGCCTTTAACGGAGAAAAGAAGGCTGATATAACTGGAAAAGGGCGTTTAAATAACGAGATTACTAGTTTGTTATTTTTAAAACTTAAAGAACAGGGAATTGAGTCTCACTTTATCGAGCGTGTTTCTGAAACGGAACAACTAGTGAAAAAAGTATCGATCATTCCACTTGAAGTAGTTGTACGAAATATTGCGGCAGGAAGCCTTGCAAAGCGATTGGGAATTGAAGAGGGACGTCAGTTATCAACTCCAATCGTCGAGTTTTACCTGAAAAACGACGAACTAGGTGATCCACTCCTAACAATTGATCACATCCTTGAATTGCAAGTGGCAACTACTCAGGAGACAGCAATTTTACGAGAAAAGGCACTCCAAATTAATACAGTTTTATCAAGCTTTTTCAATGACCTTGGCATACGTCTCATCGATTTCAAACTTGAGTTTGGTAAAGACGCTGAAGGCACAATATTATTAGCCGATGAAATCTCGCCTGACACCTGCAGGCTGTGGGATAAAGAAACAAATGAAAAGCTCGACAAGGATGTATTCCGACGTGATTTAGGAAGCTTAACAGATGCTTATGAAAATATTTTAGCGAGATTGGGAGGACGTCAGCATGTATAAAGTAAAGGTATTTGTCACATTAAGAGAAAGTGTTTTAGACCCGCAAGGAAAAGCTGTAACCAACTCTTTACACTCTTTGAACTATAAGGAAGTAGCCGATGTCCGAATCGGTAAATATATGGAATTAACAATTGAAAAATCCGAGCGCGATATTAATGAAGTGATCAATGAGATCTGTTCAAACCTTTTAGCTAATCCGGTTATCGAAGACTACCGTTACGAAGTAGAGGAGTGTGTTACACTGTGAAATTTGCAGTAATCGTCTTCCCTGGATCGAATTGTGACATTGATATGTTCCATGCCATTCAAGATGAACTCGGAGAGCAGGTTGAATATGTTTGGCATGATTCTGAGAGTTTAGAAGAATTTGATGGAATTCTGCTTCCAGGCGGTTTCTCCTATGGTGACTATTTGCGTACGGGGGCTATTGCTAGATTTAGTAATGTCATGAAGGAAGTCATTAAAGCAGCAGAAGCAGGAAAGCCGGTTCTTGGCGTTTGTAACGGATTTCAAATTCTGCTCGAAGCAGGCTTACTGCCAGGTGCAATGAGACGAAATGAAAGCCTATCGTTTATTTGCAAGCCAGTGGAGTTGAAGGTAGAAAACAATCAGTCGATGTTTACGACTGAATACAGCAAAGGCGAATCAATTGTCATCCCTGTCGCCCATGGTGAAGGAAATTACTATTGTGACGAGGAAACTCTTGCGAAGCTGAAACAAAATAATCAAATTGTCTTTACTTATAACCAGAACCCGAACGGAAGTCTTGCAGATATCGCAGGAATTACCAATGAAAAAGGAAATGTCCTTGGAATGATGCCACACCCGGAAAGAGCCGTAGATGAATTACTAGGCAGCGCCGATGGTTTAAAGATGTTCCAATCGATTGTAAAAGCTTGGAGGGAAGCACATGTTGTCAACGCTTGAACCAAATCCTACTCAGATCAAAGCAGAAAAAATATATCAGCAAATGGGTTTGTCCGATGAAGAATTTGCAATGATTGAAAACATTCTTGGCCGCACACCAAACTATACCGAAACAGGTCTTTTCTCGGTTATGTGGTCGGAACACTGCAGCTATAAAAATTCAAAGCCTATCCTAAAAAAATTCCCGATTACAGGTGAAAAGGTTCTTCAAGGGCCAGGGGAAGGTGCTGGTATCGTTGATATCGGTGATGAGCAGGCGGTTGTTTTTAAAATTGAGAGTCATAACCATCCATCCGCAATTGAGCCTTATCAAGGCGCAGCAACAGGTGTAGGCGGAATTATCCGTGATGTTTTCTCGATGGGAGCACGTCCAATTGCCATGTTGAACTCACTGCGTTTCGGTGAACTAGATTCTGCCCGCGTACGCTATTTATTCAAAGAGGTTGTTGCTGGTATCGCCGGCTATGGAAACTGTATTGGTATTCCGACGGTTGGCGGCGAAATCCAGTTCGATCCTTGCTATGATGGAAATCCTCTAGTTAATGCGATGTGCGTTGGGTTAATAGACCATAAAGACATCAAAAAAGGGCAGGCACATGGTGAAGGAAATACGGTGATGTATGTGGGGGCAAAAACCGGCCGTGACGGTATCCATGGTGCAACATTCGCTTCTGAAGAATTGACAGAGCAATCAAGCGAAGACCGTCCAGCGGTTCAGGTTGGCGATCCATTCATGGAGAAGCTGTTGTTAGAAGCTTGCTTAGAACTGATTCATTGTGATGCCCTCGTTGGTATTCAAGATATGGGTGCAGCCGGACTTATTAGTTCATCTGCAGAAATGGCCAGCAAAGCTGGAATGGGTATTGAGATGAATTTGGACTTGGTGCCACAGCGTGAAACAGGCATGACTGCCTACGAAATGATGCTGTCTGAGTCCCAAGAACGGATGCTTATCGTTGTTAAAAAGGGTAGAGAACAAGAAATCGTTGAGCTTTTTGAAAAATACGGTCTTGAGGCTGTAGGGATTGGAACGGTTACTAGCGATAAACAGATGCGCCTTTTCCATAAAGGAGAAATCGTGGCGGATGTTCCAGCTGATGCCCTAGCGGAAGAAGCACCAGTTTACCATAAGCCATCAAAAGAACCAAGCTATTACGCTGAATTCCAAGCGATGGAAAATGAAGTTCCTCAGGTGGACGATTTAAAAGGAACGTTAGTAAGTCTGTTAAGCCAGTCAACGGTGGCGAGCAAGGAATGGGTTTATGAGCAGTATGACTATATGGTGCGTACAAACACGGTCGTTTCACCAGGTTCTGATGCAGCGGTTGTAAGAATCCGCGGCACACGAAAAGCACTGGCAATGACAACGGATTGTAATTCACGTTATGTCTATTTGGATCCTGAAGTAGGCGGGAAAATCGCCGTAGCTGAAGCTGCGCGTAATATTGTATGTTCTGGTGCAGAGCCTTTAGCGATTACAGATAACCTAAATTTCGGTAACCCAGAAAAGCCTGAGGTGTTCTGGCAGATTGAAAAAGCTGCCGATGGCATGAGCGAAGCCTGCCGCGTCCTTGAGACACCAGTTATCGGCGGAAACGTTTCTTTATATAACGAAACTAGCGGCACAGCGATCTATCCAACACCTGTAGTAGGAATGGTTGGTTTAGTAACGGATCTTGATCATATTACAACACAGCACTTCAAACAGAACGGTGACCTTATTTATTTAGTAGGGGAAACGAAGGACGAATTTGGCGGCAGTGAGCTGCAAAAGCTTCTGAACGGAAAAGTATTCGGTAAAGCCCCTGAATTAAATGTAACAATCGAAAAAGAGAGACAAAACCAGGTTCTTGCTGCGATTCGTGCTGGAGTAGTAGAATCCGCGCATGATTTATCAGAAGGCGGTTTAGCCGTTGCGGTAGCTGAATGTCTATTCACAAATGAACAACTTGGTGCAGAAGTAACCATCGCTGGAAATTCAGTTTCAGCTTTATTCAGTGAAACACAATCTCGTTTCTTATTGACTGTTAAACCTGAACATAAAGATGAGTTTGAAAGTTTAGTAGATGCAGTACAAATTGGAACAGTGAACGAGACAGCAAAACTGCAGATTACAAATGGTGAGTCAACTGTACTTGAAGCTTCGATTGAAGAATTAAAAGCGGCCTGGAAAGGGGCGATCCCATGTTACCTGAAATCAAGGGATTAAATGAAGAGTGTGGCATCTTTGGTGTCTGGGGGCACCAGGATGCAGCCCAGTTAACCTATTACGGACTTCACAGCCTGCAGCATCGCGGCCAGGAAGGGACCGGAATTGTGGTCTCAGATGGCAAACAGCTTAAAGGGGTAAAAGGTGAAGGGTTAGTTGCTGAGATCTTTACCACGGAAGCGATGAAGGAACTGACAGGCACATCAGCCATCGGTCACGTTCGTTATGCAACGGCAGGAGGCGGCGGTTATGAGAATGTTCAGCCGCTCTTGTTCCATTCACAAACTGGCAGCCTTGCGCTGGCCCATAATGGAAACTTAGTGAATGTTAATTCATTAAAACATCAGTTGGAAGCTCAAGGGAGCATTTTTCAAACAAGCTCAGATACCGAGGTTTTAGCACATCTAATGAAAAGAAGCGGCTACACTGATTCAAAAGACCGTGCTAAAAACGCGCTTTCTATGTTAAAAGGCGCCTATGCATACCTGATTATGACTGAAAACGAATTAATGGTGGCATTAGATCCGCACGGATTAAGACCTCTTTCACTTGGTTCCCTAGGTGATGCCTATGTTGTTGCTTCGGAAACCTGTGCCTTTGATGTCGTGGGTGCGGAATATATTCGCGATATTCGACCAGGAGAACTATTAATAATCAATGATCAGGGGCTAGTGTCTGAACAATTTGCGGTAAGTTCAACAAAAGCGATTTGTACGATGGAATATATTTATTTCTCAAGACCGGACAGCAATATTCAAGGAATCAATGTCCACACCGCCCGCAAAAATATGGGTAAAAGATTAGCAATAGAAGTACCAATCGAAGCCGATGTTGTTACGGGTGTTCCTGATTCAAGTATTTCAGCGGCGATTGGCTATGCTGAAGAAGCAGGAATTCCTTATGAAATGGGCTTAATCAAAAACCGTTATGTCGGTAGAACCTTCATTCAACCTTCTCAATCGTTACGGGAGCAAGGGGTTAAGATGAAACTCTCAGCTGTTCGTGGAGTTGTGGAAGGGAAACGAGTGATCATGGTTGATGACTCAATCGTACGCGGGACGACGAGTAGAAGAATTGTTAATCTTTTGAAAGAAGCAGGGGCGACAGAAGTACATGTGGTTATCAGCTCCCCGCCTATTAAGAATCCATGTTTTTATGGGATAGATACATCAACAAAAGAAGAATTAATTGCCTCTGATAAAAGTGTCGAGGAAATAAGAGAACTTATTGGTGCGGATTCATTAACCTTTATCAGTGTGGAGGGCATGATGCATGCCTTAGGCCAAGAAGGCACGAATGGCTATTGCCTAGGCTGTTTCACAGGGAATTATCCAACGGAAATTTATCCAGATACACTCCAATATTATTATCAGAAGTAGGAAGGAGCGAGCAGCGTGGCAAATGCATATAAACAAGCAGGAGTTAATATCGAAGCCGGCTATGAAGCGGTAGAGAGAATGAAAAAGCATGTTCAAAAAACAGCCCGGGCTGGCGTCCTTGGCAGCCTAGGCGGATTTGGCGGTATGTTTGACTTATCCGCACTGCAATTAAAAGAACCTGTTTTGGTGTCAGGCACCGATGGGGTGGGCACGAAACTAATGATTGCTTTTTGGATGGATCAGCATGATACGATTGGGATCGATGCGGTCGCCATGTGTGTCAATGATATTGTCGTTCAAGGCGCAGAGCCTTTGTTCTTTCTAGATTATATTGCCTGTGGTAAAGCACAGCCTGAAAAAATTGAGGCAATCGTTAAAGGGATTGCGGACGGATGTGAGCAGGCTGGTTGTGCACTCATTGGCGGTGAAACAGCGGAAATGCCTGGATTATATAGTGAAAATGAGTATGACCTTGCCGGATTTACGGTTGGTGCTTGTGAGAAATCACAGCTTATCACGGGTGAAACTATTCAAGAAGGTGATGTCCTGATTGGCTTAGCCTCAAGCGGCATTCACAGCAACGGTTATTCATTGGTACGAAAAGTGTTTAATGACTGGTCGTTATTAGATTTCGTCGATGAGCTTGGCTGTACATTAGGAGAAGAGTTACTCAAGCCTACAAAAATTTATGTAAAACCGATTTTGTCCGCATTGAAAAAGTTCCAGTTAAAGGGAATGGCTCATATTACAGGCGGCGGGTTTATTGAAAATATTCCTCGGATGTTACCAGAAGGTCTAGGAGCCGAGCTGTATGAAAAAAGCTGGGAGATTCCACCCATTTTTAAACTAATCTCTTCCCATGGACAAATTGATTACCAAGAGATGTATAATATTTTTAACATGGGTATTGGTATGGTAATTGCTGTAAATCGTGAAGATGCAGCTGAAGTGTTAGAACACTTTAGACAATCTGGGGAAACTGCCTGCGAAATTGGCATTGTTACCAGTAATCAAGGAATCAACATCAAAGCTCAGGGTGGCCGCCTATGAAAAAGATCGCGGTGTTTGCATCAGGGAGCGGAAGTAATTTTCAAGCGATTATTGATGTAGTCGAGTCGGGCGACCTTGATGCAGACATTTCTCTTTTAGTTTGTGACAAACCGGGCGCTTATGCAATCGAAAGAGCCAAAACAGAGAAAATTCCAAGTTTTATTTTTAGCGCAAAGGATTATCCTAGTAAAGAACATTATGAAGAAGAAATTTTAGCTCAATTAAAGTCCTATGGTGTAGAATTCATTGTCCTAGCCGGATACATGCGTTTGATTGGTCCTAAATTGTTAGCCGAGTATAAGGGAAGAATCGTCAATGTCCACCCATCCCTGCTTCCAGCCTTTCCAGGGAAGGATGCAATCGGGCAGGCATTGGCCGCTCAAGTGAAGTGGAGCGGAATTACTATCCATTTTGTTGATGAGGGAATGGATACAGGTCCCATTATCGTTCAGGAACGGGTTCGTATTGAAGAAAATGAGACAAGAGAGAGTCTGCAGCAAAAAATCCAGAAAAGCGAACATAAGCTTTATCCATCCATACTTCAAATGCTATTGACACAAGGAGATGTAATCAATGACACAAAAGCGCGCGTTAATTAGTGTTTCTGATAAAAATGGAATTACTGACTTTGCGAGAGAACTAGTCAGCCTAGGGTTTGAACTAATCTCAACCGGTGGTACAAAAAAAGCTCTTCAAGAGCAGGGAATTCCTGTAATGAGTGTTAGTGATGTAACAGGTTTTCCGGAAATTTTAGAAGGCCGTGTAAAAACGTTAAATCCATTTATCCATGGCGGCCTGCTTTCTAAGCATGACAATCCTGATCATTTAAAACAGCTGGACGAGCACGGAATTCAGCCTATACAGCTAGTTTGCGTCAATCTTTATCCTTTCCAGCAAACCATCGCTAAACCAGATGTAACGGAAGCAGATGCGATTGAGAACATTGATATTGGCGGCCCATCAATGCTGCGCGCTTCAGCTAAAAACCATCAATATTTAACAGTTGTCGTTGATCCTGCCGATTACGCAACGGTTATTGAGGAGTTAAAAGCAGATGGTGCAACCACACTAGAAACAAGAAGAAAGCTGGCAGCTAAGGTATTCCGTCATACAGCCGCTTATGATGCATTGATTGCTGAATACATGACAAACCTAGCACAAGAAGAGACACCTGAAACCTTAACGGTTACTTATGACCTTAAGCAGACACTCCGTTACGGAGAAAATCCACATCAAAAAGCTGCTTTTTACAAGAAGCCACTTGGTTCGACGTTCTCGATCGCCAATGCGGTTCAGCTTCATGGAAAAGAACTTTCCTATAACAATATTAATGATGCGGATGCAGCTCTGCAGATTGTTAAAGAGTTTTCAGACCCAGCTGCAGTAGCTGTAAAGCATATGAATCCATGCGGTGTCGGAACAGGTGAAACTGGATTTGAAGCATTCACAAAAGCATTTGAGGCCGATCCTGTTTCAATTTTTGGCGGAATTATTGCCTTTAACCGGGAAGTGGATGCCGAAACAGCTGCAAAGCTTCATGAAATTTTCCTAGAAATTATTATTGCACCATCTTTCTCGGAAGAAGCGTTAACGATTTTAACAGCGAAAAAGAACCTTCGCCTGTTAACTATTCCATTTAATGATGCCAAAAAACCTGAGTTTAAAATGACTACAATAGAAGGCGGATTGCTTGTTCAAGAGCAGGACCGTTACACGTTGGAAGACGCGAATGTTACGATCGCAACAAAACGACAACCAACAGATGCGGAATGGGCAGCATTAAAACTTGGCTGGAAGGTTGTTAAACATGTGAAATCCAATGCTATTGTTGTGACGGCAGAGGATATGACAATTGGGATTGGCGCAGGGCAAATGAACCGAGTAGGAGCAGCGGAAATTGCCCTTAAGCAAGCCGGTTCAAAAGCAGAGGGAGCAGCCCTTGCATCCGACGCCTTTTTCCCAATGGACGATACCGTTGAAGCAGCAGCAAAAGCTGGTATTACAGCAATTATTCAACCAGGCGGATCAATCCGTGATGCAGATTCAATTAAAAAAGCAGATGAATATGGAATCGCCATGGTATTTACGGGCGTAAGACATTTCAAACATTAATTGGTTGGAGGGCTTTCGAATGAACGTACTGATTATCGGCCGCGGCGGTAGAGAACATGCAATTTGCCGAAAAGTAAGTGAAAGTGTGAATGTAGAAAAAGTATTTGTTGCACCGGGGAATGTCGGAATGACCGATGTAGCGGAGCTTGTCTCAATTGAAGAGTCAGCACATGAATTACTGCTTCAATTTGCCAAGGAAAACCGTGTCGGCTTGACGATTATTGGACCTGAAGTTCCTTTGCTTGAAGGTTTGGCCGACAAATTTGAAGCAGCTGGTTTGGCTGTATTCGGTCCGCGTGCTAACGCAGCCGAGATTGAAGGCAGTAAGTCATTTGCGAAAGAACTAATGGAGAAATATCAAATTCCTACCGCTGACTATGCTGTGTTCACTAACTATGAGGAAGCCCGTAACTATATCGAAGAAAAAGGGGCACCGATTGTCATTAAGGCAGACGGATTGGCAGCGGGGAAAGGTGTCACGGTTGCGCTTACGAAAGAAGAAGCGCTTTCGAGCATAGAGGAAATGCTCGTTGATGCAAAATTTGGGGCTGCCTCTTCTCGGGTGGTAATTGAAGAGTTTTTAGCAGGTGAAGAATTTTCATTGATGGCATTTGTAAATGGAGAAGTAGTCGTTCCACTTGAAATTGCTCAGGACCACAAACGGGCCTATGATGGGGACCTTGGTCCAAATACAGGCGGAATGGGAGCCTATTCCCCTGTTCCTCAGATAGGTGCGGAAACGATTCAAACGGCGGTTGAAACGGTCCTTCTTCCCGCAGCTAAAGCGATGGTCGAAGAAGGAAGAAGTTTTTGTGGAGTCCTTTATGCCGGCTTGATCAAAACTACATCTGGGCCAAAGGTAATTGAATTTAATGCTCGTTTTGGTGACCCAGAAACACAAGTTGTTTTACCTAGATTAAAATCGGATCTTGTTCAAGTCATCTTAGAATTATTAGCTGGTAAAACACCGGTTTTAGAATGGGATGAGCAAACAATGATTGGTACAGTAGTTGCTGCAAAAGGGTACCCTGAGGCTTATGAAAAAGGGGCAGTGCTAACTGGATTGACTGATTTCAATTCCGCTGAGGTGTTTACTTTTCATGCTGGAACCGCCAGAAATGAAGAAGGTGAGTTTGTAACTGCAGGAGGCAGGGTGCTTCTAGTTGGGGCTAAGGCTGAAAGCTTAGTGGAAGCACGTGAAAAAGTGTATCATGAACTTGAAAAGTTAACGTCACAGGATGTTTTTTATAGAAAAGATATCGGGGCAAAAGCAATTCACCCCGTGAAGAGTTAACGAGCTCGTCTTTTACTAGTTCGCCGGATAAAAGTATAAAGAAGTGCCACGATGCTGCCAATTATGGCAATTAAAATGAACGACATATCCGTTAGATACTCCCAAAACATGAATACTCAACTCCTATGAAGGGCTGACCACTGAGGGTCAGCCCTTTAGAATAACCGCTAATTCACTTTAAGTTGGATTATAAGGCAACATTTCATCGCCATTTTGGCTAGTTAATCCTTCCATCCCATCCATTGAATCCATTGCCTGATCATGCTCAGAAATCATGCATTGGCATTTTTCAAATAAGGCAGTAAGGGGACAAAAACGGACAATTCCTTCCGCCACCTTCATAGCCCCGCACATAGCAACAAATAAATAAGAATCGCGCCAAGGGTGTTTGACAAGCTTGGAGGTAGTCCAAGAAAGAATTGTTAATCCAAGGGTGATACGAATTAAAGCATTAATAATACTAATATTTGGTCTCACATTCATTTTGTTCACTCCTTCACAAAATATTTACCATTCTTAGCAATTCTTTAATGCGTTAAACAGCAAAATATGATAGTATAGTATCTAAAGAATTTTTTGTAAGGGCTTTCTTTAGTGTTAATTCAACTTATTCTTATATAGATTAGAAAGTTTTTTGAAAAGGGAGGAAGACGTATGCTAGAACAACGCTACCGCTGGAAAAATAAACACTTACGCATGCATGTTTCCATTTTAGATGGAAAAGCGTCTCCAACCATTTTATTGAAAAACGCCTTGTACTTAAATCAGACGTTTCGAAAGTGGTTGAGAGCAAATATTTGGATATATGAAGATCGGATTATTTATGTGGGCGAAAACTTACCAGCTCAACTTGATAACTGTGAAATCATCGATTGTACCAATGAGATTCTTGTTCCCGGTTATATCGAACCACACGCTCATCCGTTTCAATTATATAATCCCCTAACGCTTGCAGCATATGCATCCCAGTTTGGGACGACAACATTAATCAATGATAATATGGCTCTTATTTTACATTTAAATAAAACGAAAGCGTTTTCATTACTGAAGGATCTTCGTTCAATTCCAACAACGATGTTTTGGTGGAGCCGTTTTGATTCTCAAACTGAAATTTTGAATGAAGAAGAAATCTTTTCACATAGTAATGTTAAATCATGGCTCGAGCACGATGCGGTCCTGCAGGGCGGGGAATTGACAGGCTGGCCGAAACTGCTTGATGGCGATGATATGATGCTCCATTGGATTCAAGAAGCGAAACGGATGCGCAAGCAAATTGAAGGACATTTCCCTGGAGCTTCGGAAAAAACATTGGCAAAAATGATGCTGCTTGGGGCAGACAGTGACCACGAAGCGATGACGGGTGAAGAGGTATACAATCGCTTAATGCAGGGGTATATGGTGTCCTTAAGGCATTCCTCGATTCGACCGGATTTACCAAATATATTAGACGATATGAAGCGTATGGGTATTGATGCTTATGATCGATTAATGCTAAATACAGACGGTGCTTCCTCGACTTTTTACGAGCAGGGAGTCACCGATATGACGATTCGTATTGCCATTGAAAAAGGTGTTCCAGTCATTGATGCCTATAATATGGCCACGGTTAATATTGCTCGATATTACAAGATTGAGCATCTCCATGGTACAATTGCGACTGGCCGGGTGGCCAATATTAACTTTTTAACGAGTATTGAGGATCCAACACCTAAATCCGTTCTCGCAAAAGGGAAATGGGTGAAAAGGGATGGAAATTCAATTTTGGATGCCTATCCTCCAATTACATGGGACGAATATGGACTAAAACCATTGGAAGTGGATTGGGACTTGACGTTAGATGATTTGCAATTTTCAATGCCCTTTGGAATCAAGATGGAAAATGCGGTCATCACAAAGCCCTATTCGATTTCAATCGATGCTTCAGGAGATGAATTATCATCGAATCATGATGAATGCTATTTTACCTTGATGGACCGAAATGGGAAGTGGAGAATTAATACTTTATTAAAAGGATTTGCTAACAATTTATCGGCTTTGGCAAGTTCCTATTCCAACACAGGGGATATTATTTTAATAGGTAAAAATAAACAAGATATGCTTCATGCTTTTAATAGAATAAAAGAATTAGGCGGCGGTATTGTGATGGTTGAGAATAGTCACGTAGTTTGCGAGCTGCCATTAACTTTACATGGAATTATGTCAAACGTTCCGATTGAAGAGTTAATCTGCCAAGAAAAGCAGCTGCTGATTGAGTTAAGAGAGCGGGGCTATGGATTTTCTGATCCTATTTATAGTCTTGCCTTCTTTTCTGCGACACATTTGCCGTACATTCGGATTACTCCACAGGGAATGTACGATGTAATGAATAAAACAGTACTCTTTCCGTCAATAATGCGTTAAACTGTAAGTGAGTAAAGGGTTAAAGTGTGAAAGTGAAAAGAAAGTAAATAGGGGTGTTCATGAAAATGAAAAAATGGACTGTTTTCATGTTAGTTTTCCTGTTACTACTTTCTGGATGTAGTAATAAGGAAAAGGAAAAGAAACCTGTTGAGAAGGAAAAAACAGTGACACAAACAGAAACAGAAAAAGAGCAGCCAGAAGAGAAACCAGTTGCCCCCTATTCCTATCCATTAACCGGGGTAGGATCTGAAACAAGTACTGATACAAGAGCTGTAGCTGTTATGATTAATAATCACCCAAAAGCAAGACCGCAATCAGGTCTAACCAAAGCAGATCTTATATATGAAATTCTTGCAGAAGGGGATATTACACGCTTCCTAGCTGTCTTTCAGAGTGAAAAACCTAAGAATATCGGCCCTGTAAGGAGTGCGAGGGACTATTATATTTTCTTGGCCAAGGGACTTAACGCTCTCTACATTGCTCATGGATATAGCCCGGAGGCAAAGAAACTCCTTAATAGGAACTATATTGATAACCTAAATGGAATCGTCTATGACGGTACGCTCTTTAAACGTTCGAAGACCCGTAAAGCACCTCATAATTCCTATATTACGTATGAAAATATTTTAAAAGGTGCAAAGCAGAAGAAATATTCCATGGAAAAAGGTCCAGCCCCATTTACTTTTTTGACAGAGGATGAATTGAAGAATATCACAGGTTCCGATGCAAAATCTGTGAAAATTAAATATTCAAATGGCGGCATTTCTAACTCCAAGTTTGAATTTGATGCAGCCACTGGCAAATATAAGCGGTTTTCAGGAGATGAGCAAACGATCGATTTAGAAACAAAAGAGCCTGTGTTAGTGGATAATATCTTTATTGTTGAAGCTAAGCATCGATTTATCGATTCGTATGGGCGTAGGGAAATTGATCTTGAGTCTGGCGGCAAAGCCTATCTGCTGCAAAAGGGGAAGGTTAACCAAGTGGAATGGAAGAATAAGAACGGAGAAATTGTTCCCGTCAAAAATGGCGCAGATGTTCCACTGGTACAAGGAAAAACATGGATCAACGTAATTCCAACCAATCCAGGTCTAGAGAAAAGCATCTCGCTTGATTAGAACTAAATATAAGAACTTTTCTAATTTTATAAACATGTTGATTTTTGCGGAAAGCGAAGCTCCTGGAGTGAAAATCAACAGACATTTAAAACACAGTCAACACTAAAGGAGTAATAAAATGCAAATTAATAAATTACGTGGAAAAGAACTTGACCAGTTATTTCAGGCAGTTCTTTCATTAAAAGATCTAGAAGAATGCTATCGTTTTTTTGATGATTTGTGCACGATAAATGAAATACAATCATTAGCACAGCGTCTGGATGTGGCAAGAATGCTTCGCGAAGGGAATACGTATCATAAAATTGAAACAGAAACTGGAGCAAGCACAGCTACCATTTCTAGGGTAAAGCGGTGTTTAAACTATGGAAATGATACCTACGAAATGGTGCTAGAACGTGTGAAAAATGAAAAAGTACAAACTGAACAAGAATAAACAAGCCGGAGAGAATGCTCTTCGGTTTTTCTTTTTTGGAATCTAGCTACAGCGCCAGGGGCTCGGGTCATAAGCCCCTGGTCAAGGCGCTTCCGCTTTTTAATTTGGTTAAATTTAGATTTAATGTATTGTTTTTTTATCGATTCGGCTAGTGCTATAATGGTGTAATGGAATTGATGAGTGTGGGAGGATTTTTTTGATGTATGATTTTCGCGAGTGGCGGCATGTGTTCAAACTCGACCCAAATAAAGAACTATCGGATGATCATCTAGAAATCATCTGTGAGTCTGGAACGGACGCAATAATTGTAGGGGGGACAGATGGGATTACACTTGAAAATGTCCTCGATTTAATGGCGAGAATTCGTAGATATTCAGTGCCGTGTGTCCTTGAGGTTTCAACAATTGAGACAGTTACACCAGGGTTCGACCTTTATTTTATTCCAACCATATTAAATAGCAGGGATGCTAAATGGATTACGGGACTACACCATCAAGCAGTTAGTGAATTTGGTGAGATTATGGATTGGGAAGAAATTGTCATGGAAGGTTATTGCATATTGAACGATGACTGCAAAGCTGCAAAACTGACAAATGCGAATGCCAACTTAACTAATGAAGAGGTAAATGCCTACGCCATTATGGCAGAAAAAATGTTTCATCTGCCCATTTTTTATATCGAATATAGCGGCAAATATGGGGATGTTAACTTGATTGCTGACGTGAAAAAGTCGCTTGAAAAGACGGTTCTTTTTTATGGAGGCGGAATAACAACGATTGAACAGGCTGCAGAAATGGCCAAACATGCAGACGTGATTGTCGTGGGTAATGTAATTTATGAAAATTTTGATCTAGCGCTAGAAACCGTAAAGGTCAATCGATAGATCATTGCTTATATAGCTGAAAAAAGTTATGATAAAAATAAGAACAAATGTTTGTATTGGTGGTGGATAATATGCAATATTTAAGTGATAAGCTATTAAACGGACTGAATCCAGAACAGCAAAGTGCTGTGAAAACAACCGATGGGCCGCTGTTACTAATGGCTGGAGCCGGAAGTGGCAAGACTAGGGTGCTTACTCATCGAATTGGATATTTAATCGTAGAAAAACGGGTGAATCCTTATAATATTTTGGCAATTACATTTACAAATAAAGCCGCTCGAGAGATGAGAGAACGGATTGGAAAAATGATGGGCGGAGCTGCCGAAGAAATATGGATTTCCACTTTTCACTCGATGTGTGTAAGAATTTTACGCAGGGATATCGACCGAATTGGTTTCAACCGGAATTTTACGATTCTTGATTCTACCGATCAGCAATCCGTGGTGAAGACAATCCTAAAGGAAAAAAATATTGATCCGAAGAAATTTGATCCCCGTGCGATTCTAGGATCAATCAGTTCAGCTAAAAATGAGTTGATTGACCCGGAAGAATATAAGAAAGCAGGCGGAGGCTATTTTGAGGATGTCGTCGCTAAGGTGTACGAAGAATACCAAAAGAGATTGCGAAAAAATCAGGCACTAGACTTTGATGACCTCATAATGATGACGATTCAATTATTCAAACGCGTTCCGGATGTTCTGGAATATTACCAGCGTAAATTTCAATATATCCATGTTGATGAGTATCAGGATACGAACAAAGCCCAGTATCTGCTCGTAAAGCAGCTGGCTAGTCGTTTTAAAAATTTATGCGTGGTCGGGGATTCAGACCAATCCATTTATCGGTGGCGCGGAGCGGATATTGCCAATATCCTTTCGTTTGAAAAAGACTATCCGAATGCAACAGTTATATTACTAGAGCAGAACTACCGCTCCACAAAAAGAATCCTTCTAGCAGCCAACAAAGTGATCGAAAACAACCTGAACCGGAAAGCGAAGAATCTTTGGACCGAAAACCCAGAAGGAAACAAACTGGTTTATTACCGAGCCGACAGCGAGCAGAGTGAAGCGCAATTCGTTGCTGGGAAAATTAAAGAATTAACTCGGAATAATGAGCACAAATTGACCGACATTGCCATTCTTTATCGTACGAATGCTCAATCCCGTGTGATGGAGGAAGTCCTTCTTAAATCGAATATCGAATACTCCATCGTCGGCGGAACAAAGTTCTATGACAGAAAAGAAATTAAGGACATGCTTGCTTATTTACGGTTAATTTCGAATCCTGATGATGATATCAGTTTACGCAGAATTATCAATGTGCCAAAACGCGGAATAGGATCAAGCTCACTCGATAAAATCGCCAATTTTGCTGACATGCATGATTTATCGATTTATCAAGCGCTTGAGTCCGTTGAACTGTTAGGACTAAGTCCGAAAATCACGAAGGCAGCTAGGGAATTTCGCGATTTGATTGGTAATTATACCAATATGCAAGAGTATCTTTCTGTTACAGAACTCGTTGAAGAAGTTCTAGATAAAACAGGGTACCGTGAAATGCTGAAGGCGGAAAAATCCCTGGAAGCACAAAGCCGTCTTGAAAACCTTGAGGAATTATTGTCAGTAACAAAAAGCTTTGAAGATGCAAGTGAAGACAAGAGTCTAGTCGCCTTTTTAACTGATTTGGCCCTTGTTGCTGATATTGATGCCCTTGATGAAGATACCCAAGAAAAGGTTGATTCGATTACGCTGATGACCCTTCACTCGGCAAAAGGTCTTGAATTCCCAGTAGTCTTCTTAATCGGAATGGAAGAAGGAGTCTTCCCGCATAGCCGTTCGTTGATGGAAGAAGTAGAAATGGAAGAGGAGCGCCGTCTTGCCTATGTAGGGATCACTAGAGCGGAGCAAACACTGTTCCTGACCAATGCTCAAATGCGGACATTATTTGGACGGACCAACATGAACCCGCCTTCCCGCTTTATTAAGGAAATCCCTGCGGACCTGATCGAGGGAGTTGAACTGGCAGAGAAAAAGCTGAGTTCGCCATTTGGATCAACTGGTAAATCATTTGGTTCTGCGCGAAGCGCCTCATTCGGAATGCCGAAGACCTCATTTAGTACACCGGCTTCGGCAAGAAAACCAGTTATGCGGCCTGTTTCCGCTGCGTCTGCTGGAGGAGAGGAACTCGGCTGGAAGGTGGGCGATAAAGCCCAGCACGGAAAATGGGGCACAGGAACCGTTGTCAGTGTAAAAGGACAAGGGGAGGGAACGGAACTCGATATTGCTTTTCCGAGTCCGGTTGGAATCAAACGTCTGTTAGCTAAATTTGCTCCGATTACGAAAGCATAAATACCTAGAGAAAAATTCATGAGCCGCTCGGGATCGGCTCATGAAAATCCTTTTAGAAAGGACTGGATATATGGACCTTCAAACTGCAGAAAAGAGAATTGCAGAAATAAGCAGCCTGCTAAACCACTATGGCTATGAATATTATGTGTTAGACAAACCTTCCGTACCAGATGCTGAATATGACCAATTAATGCAAGAGTTATTGGAGCTTGAGGAAAAGTTCCCACAATTAAAAACAGCCGATTCCCCGTCAGTACGGGTTGGCGGGGCCGTACTCGATTTGTTTGAAAAAGTCGAGCACCGTACGCCAATGCTTAGTCTCGGCAATGCCTTTAATGAACAAGACTTAAAGGATTTTGACCGCCGTACACGTCAAGCGGTCGGTGAGGATTTTTCCTATGTATGTGAGTTGAAAATAGACGGTCTTGCTGTCTCTTTACGGTATGAGGATGGGGTCTTTATCCAAGGTGCAACCCGTGGAGATGGGACCATTGGTGAAGATATCACGGCTAATATAAAAACGATTAAGTCTGTCCCGCTGCGTTTGCGTGAAAATGTGTCCATGGAAGTACGCGGGGAAGCCTTTATGCCAAAACGTTCGTTTGAGGCCTTGAATCAGGCGCGAGCAGAACGCGGTGAGGAGTTGTTTGCGAATCCAAGGAACGCAGCGGCAGGGTCGCTGAGACAACTGGATCCTAAAATAGCAGCATCTAGAAGGCTGGATGTCTTTTTATATGGAATCGGTAATATAAGTGAAAGCAGTGGAATCGATTCACATAGCGAAGGTCTAGATTACCTAGATCGTCTCGGGTTTAAAACCAATCAAGAGCGAAAAAAATGTGCTTCCATTGATGAAGTCATTGAATATGTAAACAGCTGGGTGGAGAAGCGTCCGCATCTTGCTTATGAAATAGACGGGATTGTTATTAAAGTAGATTCCTATGCCCATCAAACAGCACTCGGAACGACTGCAAAAAGCCCGCGTTGGGCAATTGCATATAAATTCCCTGCAGAAGAAGTGGTCACTACCCTTTTAAATATCGAGTTAAGTGTAGGCAGAACAGGTGTGATTACTCCAACGGCGATTCTTGAGCCTGTTAAAGTGGCAGGAACAACCGTTCAACGTGCCTCTCTGCATAACGAAGATTTAATCCGTGAAAAAGATATTAAACTAGGTGACAAAGTCGTTGTTAAAAAAGCAGGCGATATTATACCAGAGGTGGTCAATGTCTTGGCAGATCAGCGTACGGGCGAAGAAGTGGAATTCCACATGCCAACGCATTGTCCGGAGTGTGAAAGTGAACTAGTCCGTTTGGAAGGCGAAGTAGCCTTGCGTTGTATCAATCCTAAGTGCCCGGCACAACTTCGGGAAGGCTTAATTCATTTTGTTTCAAGAGTCGCTATGAACATCGATGGCCTTGGTGAAAAAGTAATTAGCCAGCTTTTTGCTGAAAAATTGGTTGAAGATGTTGCTGACATTTATAAACTGACCCGTGAACAGCTGTTAGCCCTTGAAAGAATGGGGGAGAAATCTGCAACGAATCTAATCAAAGCGATCGAAATTTCAAAAGCAAATTCACTAGAAAAACTTTTATTTGGATTAGGGATTCGTCATGTAGGGGCCAAAGCTGCAAAGACGCTCGCGCAGCAATTTGGTACAATGGACAAACTTGCACAGGCATCTAAAGATGATTTACTGGCCATTAATGAAATCGGTGATAAAATGGCGGATTCGATTGTTGCCTATTTTGAAAAAGAAGAAGCAGTCGAGTTAATCAACGAATTAGCCGCAGCCGGTGTCAATATGGAATATAAGGGTGCAAGGCCCGTTGCTGCGGATGAGTCTGATTCCATTTTTGCAGGTAAGACAGTGGTTCTCACTGGAAAGCTCGAACAATTATCCAGAAATGAAGCGAAGGATAAAATCGAAGCGCTTGGTGGAAATGTGGCTGGCAGTGTCAGCAAAAAGACACATCTGGTTATTGCAGGTGAGGATGCAGGATCTAAATTAACCAAAGCACAAGAACTAGGAATTGAAGTGTGGGACGAGGAGAAACTCCTAGCTGAATTAAATAAATAAGAGGTGTATCAACGTGAGAAAATTCTCATTGCTCGCTCTCTCCCTTGTCTTTTTGCTGAGTGCCTGTGCACCAAATTTTGAGAAGCAAAATGAAACGGTGCAAACAAAGGAGAAAGTGAAAGGGAAGGCAATTATTCCAAAATATAATATTTCAGACAGCTATTATCGGACAATATTGCCGTTTGAACCAGGGGAAGCGCGCGGATTGGTCGTAAATAATATAAATACAAGATATGACTTAAACGAGTTTGAAATGGGCCTCATGCGAATTGCCCAAAATTCGTTTGATACGGAAAAATATTTATTTCGAGAAGGACAGGAAATCAAGGAAGATGAAATACGACGTTGGTTAAACCGTAAATATACAAAAGCACAGTTAACAGACAAGAAAATTAAAGAGGCCAAAAATACCGGCCTAAACCCTGTTGACACAGGTAAAAAAGGTGAACCGAGCTCGCCGATTTATTTAGCTCATATATTAGAGCACGACTATTTAATAAAAAATGATAAAGGGAATGTAACGCTCGGTGGTGTTACGATTGGTCTTGCCTTAAATTCCGTTTATTATTATAAAAAAACAGCAGACGGGGATACCTTTGAGCAAAAAATTCCTCATTCAGAACTCGTCAGGGAAGGAAAGAAAATTGCAGCAGAAGTAGTAAAGCGCATGAGGAACATGAAAAACTTAAAGAATGTTCCGATTACGATTGCCCTGTTTGAACAGGCAAGCAAATCATCTGTTGTTCCTGGTAACTTCATTACTTATGCCACTATCGACGAAGGCAGTGCGACCTTAAACAGCTGGGAAAAGGTAAATGAAAAGTACTTTCTTTTTCCCTCCAACGAAGCAAAGAATGCACACCGTGATGACCTGACTGCATTTTTAAACTTTAAGCAGGATGTGGAAGAGTACTTTCCTAATTATAATGGCGTAATCGGAAGGGCCTTTTATATCGGAGATCAACTGCAGGATTTGAATATTAATATCCCGATTCAATTCTATGGAAAAACGGAAGGGATTGGCTTTGCTCAATATGTCACCGGACTTGTCATGGAACATTTTCCTAAGTATTTATCCGTTACGGTAAGTGTTACATCAGTAGACGGACCAGAAGCCTTGATTGTACGCAAGGCGAATGAAACCGAACCATTTGTCCATATTTATCAATAAGATCCGGCATTATGCTGGTTCTTTTTTTATTTCCAAGCATGGATAAAGAAACTAATCAAACGATTGATTAAATGTACATGGAAAAACAACAAAATTTGAGGAAAATCCACTGCCTTTTGTGCAAGGAAAGCCTTCTATTTTTAGAATTGACTATCAATTGCTACAAAGAAAAGAAACATGTTAGAATGAAAAGTGGATTGTAAACGTTTTTAATACATAGGAGGTTTAAGAAATGGTCCAACCTTACAAACACGAACCCTTTACAGATTTTACAATTGAGGAAAACCGCCAGGCCTATCTAAAAGGATTAGAAATAGTTGAAAGTTATTTAGGTCAGGATTACGATCTAGTTATTGGCGGAGAAAGAATTAAAACTGAAGATAAAATCGTTTCCTATAACCCTTCCAATACGCAAGAAATCATTGGCAGCGTGTCAAAAGCCAGCCAAGATCTAGCTGAAAAAGCGATGCAAGCAGCCGTTGAAGCATTTAAAACTTGGAAAAAAACAAAGGCAGAAGTTCGTGCTGATGTACTTTTTAAAGCAGCAACGATCATTCGCCGCCGCAAGCATGAGTTTTCTGCTCTTTTAACAAAAGAAGCAGGTAAGCCATGGAGAGAAGCTGATGCAGATACAGCAGAAGCGATTGACTTCCTTGAATATTATGGACGCCAAATGCTGGCCATTAAAGATGGTGTGCCAGTAAATAGCCGTCCAAACGAATTTAACCGTTACAATTATATTCCGCTAGGCGTGGGAATTATCATTTCACCTTGGAACTTCCCATTAGCGATTATGGCTGGTACGACTGTGGCAGCGATTGTAGCTGGGAACACGGTTCTATTAAAACCAGCTTCTACAACTCCAGTAGTTGCAGCGAAGTTTGTGGAAGTTATGGAAGAGGCGGGTCTTCCTAAGGGCGTCTTAAACTTTGTACCAGGCAGTGGTGCTGAAGTGGGCGATTATTTAGTTGACCACAAAGATACTCGCTTTATCAGCTTTACTGGTTCACGTGATGTTGGACTTCGCATTTTCGAACGTTCTTCAAAAGTGAACCCAGGTCAAGTATGGATGAAGCGTTTAATCGCTGAAATGGGCGGAAAAGATACGATTGTCGTTGACAGTGAGGCAGATCTTGAACTTGCAGCACAATCTATTGTTGCCGGTGCATTTGGCTTCTCAGGTCAAAAATGTTCAGCATGTTCACGGGCAGTCATCGTTGAGGATGTTTATGATACAGTCTTAAACCGCGTGGTTGAATTAACGAACCAATTAACGGTGGGTGACCCTGCAGAACAAGGAACATACATGGGTCCAGTAAACGACAATAATGCGTTCAAAAAAATCATGGAATACGTTGAAATCGGTAAGCAAGAAGGTAAGTTAATGGCTGGAGGCGAAGGAGATAATTCTAAGGGTTACTTCATCAAGCCAACTGTAATTGCTGACCTTGCTCCAGATGCGCGCATCATGCAGGAAGAAATCTTTGGTCCAGTTGTTGGATTTACAAAAGCGAAAGACTTCACTCATGCTATTGAAATTGCCAACAACACAGAGTATGGCTTAACTGGTGCGGTAATCACGACGAATCGTGAACACCTAGAACAAGCTCGTGAAGACTTCCATGTTGGTAATCTTTACTTCAACCGTTCTTGTACTGGAGCGATTGTTGGTTATCAGCCATTTGGCGGCTTTAATATGTCCGGAACTGACTCCAAAGCAGGCGGTCCTGACTACTTATTGCTTCATATGCAGGCAAAAACAACTTCTGAAATGTATTAATAATAAAAGTGAAACCCCTTCTCGAGAACGAGAAGGGGTTTGTTTTTACTTTGCCACATCTATCACAAACGGAACGGTAAATACTTTCCCATCCTGTTGAAACTGGCCCCACACCTTATAGATCCCCTTTTCAGGAAACACGGTCATAAAGGTGACCTTTGGACCGTTTCCTTCCGTTGTCATCGGATGGATGTGCAAATATTTTTCCACATCATCACTTATGGCAACGGCATGCCCCAAGGCGCCTAAATAAGGCTGTAAGTTTTTAATCGGTTGGCCGCTGGCAGCGTCACTTATTGTAAAATTCATGTGAACCGTCATTCCTGCCATCAAATGGTCAAAGGAAAGCGCCACTTTTTTTCCATCGACGACTTTGGTCAGCTTCTGATCCGGGACGAGGGGCTGCTCTTTTGTGGTCTTCCCCTCAATTTCGACCCAATGACTTTCTACGCTAGGGTCCCCTCCACCCTTAGGAGTAAATTCAGACAGAAGCATATAATCTCCGCCGGCAGGGAACTTTGTGGTAAAGGCAAATTCGCCTTTCCCCTTATAATTTGGATGGATGTGAGAAAAATAAGCTAAATCCTTACTAAAAATAAAGAGATGCATTTTTTTCTCATGAACCGTATCAAACGATTGAATTGGTTTATTTGATTCATCCTTAATGAACACTGAAATGGGTATTTCCTTGTTTGCGTTGGGATGATCCTCGATTTTCCATTCAGACTTTGTGGGAATGACATCAGTTGGAGTGGCACTCATTCCATGGTCCATCCCCGACGACTTCGGGACTTTAATCGGATTACAAGCAGATAAAAGTGCCATGTACAAAAGGGAAATAACGATTATGGACTTTTTCAGTTGGAATTCCTCCATTCATAAACAAACTTACTTTCTATAAAATACATTACCTAATTCAACCATTGCAAGAATTTTATGTAATTAGTAAGTTCCTTAGCATATAAATAATGATAAAATAGGAGTAGGCAAAAGGAAGTAAAGTATGGGGGATTATAGAATTGATTCCATTGTATCTATTTCACGTCACAACCGTCGAACACAGTGAAAGTTTACTGTGGACCTTTTTACTCTGTAATGTTTTTGTTGTTACAGCAGGGATTGTATTTATTTATAAATTATTTCGACAGAAGCCTGTTCGAGCCTCGGGAATAACGTTTGCAATTGCTTTAGCCATCAATTATATCCTAATTGCCATCTTTGGGGATATATTCGACCTGCTTGGATGAGGGAAAGAGGGGAGATGTTATCATTGAAATATTACCGTTTGTGGGTACTTGCCTTTCTATTGAAATTCATAGGATCTGCATGGGATGCTTCCTATCATTTTAGATATTTATTTGAGGAATACTCTATTCCCCATATTGTCAATACGATTGGATTTATCTTAGGGGCCTTTTTGTTATTACAAGAGTGGCGGAGTCCACACTTTATGGACCGATTTTCAAGGAATCTTATTACCATTGGATATGTTTTATTTCTAATTGGCATTCCCTTAGATTTTACGTACCATATTGCGTATGGAATTGATTTAACTACCTGGAGTCCGACTCATTTTATTTATTATATCGGAACGAGTATGATGATCATCGGCGTATGGCGCGGGTATTTTATCCATACGAGAGAAATTCAACCGTCATGGAAGTCCCTTCATACTTGGTTTGCGATGTATCTCCTTGAATGCTTAATGTTTCCGAATATGCAGCAGGAAAATGGTGCGATCTCCTATGATCAATACATTCATGGAAGGTCAATTGCTTCAAAAGAAATCCTTGAATTAATCTCAGACCCGGCCTCCCAGATTTTTGGCGGCATTCCAGAATGGGTATATCCGATCTATTCCATCCTAATGGTTGCTCTCCTAACGATTTTAATTATTCGCTTTTGCCGGGATTATACGATCCCAGTTATGGCGACAGCACTATATATCTTATTTCGATTTGTCGGAAAAGCCATTTTTTACTCCGTTGGTTACCCTACCTCCTATGTTCCAATCACGCTATTATTCATTCCATTAAGCTTCTTATTAATTAGAAAATACTCTCGATTAGCCGGGGGTGTGGGCAGCATCGCTTACTTTATCGCCCTGTATCTGATTCATATCTCAGGAATACTCATCACACCGCCGCTTGAATTATGGGAACTTGTTCCGGTCGCTGTCATTGGAGTACTGGTACCATCAATAAATTTATGGGTTAAACCATACCCTTTACAAAAAACAGAGAAAAAAGTTGTTTAACCAAAATAGCATACAATGTGTGCTATTTTTTTTTGTTTACAGCGAGATTTTGACAGTTATGTGAATTTATTCACAAGTTAAAGTTAGAATGTGACGTACTTCACAATTTTTATCAACACTAGCCTTTACAATGTAACTATAAAGAAAATCTTATAATATTTAAAAATATAGATTTAACATATAAGGAGCGATCCAAAAATGAAAAAACTAGTGATGATCGGGAACGGGATGGCAGGAGTTAGAACAATTGAGGAGATTCTAAAAGTATCTGCTGAACCCTTAGAGATCACAATTTTTGGCCAAGAGCCGTATCCAAACTATAATCGGATCAAACTATCAAATATCCTTCAAGGGGATATAAACTTTGAAGATATCATTATTAATCCAATAGATTGGTATAAAGAAAATAATATTCAATTATACACTGGCGAATCCATTGTTAGCATTGATGTGGACACAAAACGAGTAATTAGTCATCTTGGCCGGAAAGTCGAGTATGATGATTTGATCATTGCTACTGGCTCGAATTCTTTTATTCTGCCAATTGCAGGCGCAGACAAACAAGGTGTGACAGGGTTTCGTGATATCCATGATTGTGAAATGATGATCAAAGCAGCGCAGCAATATAAAAAGGCTGTCGTCATCGGCGGAGGACTACTCGGACTAGAAGCTGCAAGAGGCTTGCTGAACTTAGGAATGACCGTTGATGTAGTTCATCTAATGCCGCATCTAATGGAGCGCCAGTTGGACCCAGTTGCATCCTCACTACTTAAGGCGGAACTTGAAGGACAAGGCATGAATTTCTTAATGGAAAAGGAAACGGTGGAAATTCTCGGTGACGAGCGTGTTACTGGCCTTCGCTTTAAAGATGGCTCACAAGTGGAAGCAGACTTGGTTGTCATGGCGATTGGAATTAAGTCGAATACGGAAGTGGCAAAAAACAGCGGCATCTATGTAAATCGCGGCATTGTCGTCAATGACTTTATGGAAACGAGTGTCCCACATGTGTATGCAGTCGGAGAATGTGCGGAGCATCGGGAAATTGTTTATGGTTTGGTTGCGCCTTTATATGAACAAGGAAAAATCCTTGCCAGCCGCATTTGTGGTGCCGAAACGAACCCATATGAAGGCTCTGTTACAGGTACTCAGTTAAAGGTAGCGGGCGTTGATCTTTTCTCTGCTGGAGAAATCTTTGAGGATGGTACAACCAAATCGATCATGATCTACAATGAGTACGAAGGTCTCTATAAACGAGTGCTTACTAGAAACAACTTGATTGTAGGGATCGTCCTATATGGTGACACAAAAGACAGTACTAGATTATATCGAATGCTGACTAAAAAAGAGGACATCAGCGGTGTATCAATATTCCATACCGAATGCACTGGTGAAGGCGAGACTGATGATGTGGCCTCTATGCCAAATGACGAATTGGTTTGTGGCTGTAACGGAGTCACAAAAGGTGCCATTGTTGAAGCGATTAAAACACAGGGATTAACTACTTTAGACCAAGTGAGCCATTGCACGAACGCCGGCCGTTCTTGCGGTCGCTGTAAGCCAATGGTTAGCAGTATTCTCGCATACACACTTGGAGATCAATTTGATGCAGCGGCAGCTCAAAAAACAAGTATCTGTGGCTGCACTACAATAAGCCGTGAAGAATTGTTGGCTGAAATCAAAGAAAAAGGCTTAACAAGTGTGAAGGAAGTCATGCACGTACTTGAGTGGAACAATGAGGAGGGCTGTACCAAATGCCGTCCTGCCATTAACTACTACTTAGGTATGATTCATATGGATGAATACAAAGATGATCGTGACTCTCGTCTCGTCAATGAAAAAATGCATGCTAACATCCAAAAAGATGGAACTTATTCTGTTGTCCCAAGGATGTATGGCGGGGTAACAACGGCAGCTGATTTGAAGAAAATTGCTGAGATTGCCGAAAAGTATGAAGTACCACTCGTGAAATTGACAGGCGGGCAGCGAATTGGCTTGTTCGGGGTGAAAAAAGAAGACCTGCCAGCCATGTGGGAAGAGTTGGACATGCCATCAGGTTATGCCTATGGTAAAACACTTCGTACGGTGAAAACGTGTGTTGGTGCACAATTCTGCCGCTATGGCACACAAGATTCGATGGCCCTTGGAATTGAATTAGAAAAGAAATTTGAGCGCCTTGATACCCCGCATAAAGTTAAAATGGGCGTATCTGCCTGTCCGCGAAACTGCTCCGAAGCAGGCATTAAAGACATTGGTTTTGTCGGTATTGACGGCGGCTGGGAGATTTATGTGGCAGGTAACGGCGGCGTCGACCTCCGTGCAGGTGACCTGTTATGTACGGTGAAAACACAGGACGAAGTGATGGAAATGACAGGTGCTTATATTCAATATTACCGTGAAACGGCCAATTACTTGGAGCGTACGTCAAAATGGGTAGAACGTGTTGGTTTAGAACATGTCAGAGAAGTGCTCGCTAACGAAGAAACGCGAAGGGCTTTAAACGAGCGCATGGATAAAACATTGAAAAAATATATTGAGCCTTGGAATGAAGCGATTCAAAGTGAGGAAATCCAAGATAAATATTATGCACAACATACAATCAAGGTGGGGGAGTGATTCATTATGCTTCAAACAATTACTCGGATTCCAGTAGCAAACTATTCAAATTTAAAAGTTCGGTCAGGCTATACACTTAAAATCGATGAAACCAATATTGCGCTTTTTAAAGTAACGAGCGGAGAAGTATATGCGATTGAAAATCGCAGTCCACATCCGAAAGGCGGCGTTCTTTCAGAAGGGCTTATTAGCGGCGAATATGTATATTGCCCCGTGTATGATTGGAAAATTTCTTTAAAAGATGGTAAAGTACAGGCACCGGATGAAGGTCAAGTGCGGACATTTAAGGTAGAATTAGAGGACGATATCGTGTTTATTGTCAGATAAGAAGGAAATGGGAAGGATTGCTGCAGGATGAAGACAGGAAAAGTATTTTTAGTAGGAGCAGGGCCAGGGGACGTACGTTTAATCACTTTAAAAGGCATGGAGGCCATTAAACAAGCAGAGGTCATATTATATGATCGGCTTGCCAATCCAAAATTGTTGGAATATGCTCCAGCCGATTGCGAACTGATTTACTGCGGAAAATTACCGAATCGCCATATTATCCGCCAAGGAAATATCAATGAACTATTGGTGGAGAAGGCGCTGGAAGGTCATCGGGTGGTCCGCTTAAAAGGCGGAGACCCTGGTGTGTTTGGCAGAGTGGGCGAAGAAGCAGCAGCCCTGGCCCAACATGAGATCCCTTTTGAAATCATTCCTGGTATTACATCGGGGATTGCTGCCCCTCTTTATGCAGGCATTCCTGTTACCCACCGTGAATATGCGGAATCATTTGCAGTCGTCACTGCCCATGATAAATCGAAAGAGGGAAAACCAGTGCTCGACTGGGAAGGACTGGCCCGTGGTGTCGATACGATCGCATTTTATATGGGCGTCGGCAACTTACCATTTATTTGCGAAAATCTCATCACGTACGGGAAACCATCGTCGACCCCTGTTATTTTGATTCAATGGGGTACATTTGGCCGGCAAAAAACATTGCAAGGGACGCTGGCTGATATTTCTGAAAAGGTCGTAGAGGCTAAGTTTAGTAATCCGTCGATTATTCTGGTAGGTAAAGTCATATCCCTCCGTGAAAAAATCAGTTGGTTTGAAAAATTGCCCCTGTATGGCAGGCAAATTCTGCTGGCCCGTACAAGTGAGGGCTCTAGTGAATTAGCAAAAGCATTAATGGATGGTGGAGCTGATGTCATAGAGTTTCCAAAATGGAAAAAAACCGTGCTGCCAGTTGATTTAACCAAGGTGGCTTCTTACGAAAAAATTCTCTTCACTTCTCCAGAAAGTGTCGATGAATTTTTTACTGCGGTAGTCAATCATGGAGTCGATATCCGAACCATTCGTGCGGACTTCTATGGAGCTTCTCTTAAATCGAAAAATGCACTTAAGAAGCATGGTTTTATAGCCGCCCATGCAGAGGAGATGCAAGAATCCAGCTCATTGCTTATTGTCGGAGATGATAGCATTTTGAAAAAAAAGACGGATGCGAGAGACGTCATGGTGACCAGCAAAAAAGAGCTAGATGAGCAGTTTTTGCCTCTTTTTAAAAGAATGTTAGATGAAGCAGAGTTGAATACGATGATATTCCCGAGCAGTGCCTCGGTTGAATTGTTTATAAACGCGTTACGAGAGTGTGATTTGAATGCCTTTGAACTATTGAAAGGGCTGCAGGTGGTCAGTATGGGAAGACAAACGGAAAAGGCCGTTGTCAGTTCAGGCCTTCCTTCACACGGCATGCCGGCATTCGCAACGAAGGAAGCTTTGGTTGAATATTTAGCCGAACGACCTGTTGGGGAAGTGTAAATGGTGAAAACAGGCTATCCAGTGATCTTAAGATTAGAAGGGAAAAGCGTAGTGGTGGCAGGAGGCGGGAAAGTAGCCGAACGGAAAGTGGTTGGCCTGCTAGGAACAGGTGCTGAAGTGGTTGTTATCAGCCCGGATGCAACAGATGAAATCCAAAGGCTTAGTCATGAGGGAAGAATCATATGGAAACAAAAGACCTTCTCGGCCAGTGACATTGCCAATGCCTTCCTAATTTTTGCGGCAACAAATAGTCGGGAGATCAATCAGTCGATTCAGGAGTCAGCAGGTACCCATCAATTGGTAACTATTGCTGATGATCCAGCTGGCTCCAATTTTCATGTCCCCGCACACGTTCAACGAGGGTCTTTGAGCATTGCTATCTCAACAGGCGGGGCGAGTCCAACCCTGGCGAGCCAAATTCGAGACCAGCTCGAGCAGCAGTTTGATGCTTCCTATGAGGGCTATCTTGACTTTCTCGCCTCGAAACGAAAATGGATTTTGAAGGAAGTAGCTAATCCATCTTTGAAGAGAGAGCTCTTAAAATCTATAGTGAGCCCGGAGTTCTTAACTAGTGTTCATCGGGAAGAGGATTTTATCCGATTATATGAAGCATGTTGTAAAGAAACGCATAATAGCAATTAAAAGAATGTCTGCGGACGTTCTTTTTTTTATAGGCTTTTATCCTTTTGGTACAAGCCTTAGGTAGTTTTTACCTATTTTTATAAAAATTATCAGAAAAGTAGTTCCATTTTTGAAAGTTGTGTTATATAATACAAAACGTAGATTGTTTCTGTATTATAACAAAGAGGTGATGTAGTTCATGTCGACGCAAACAACAGGTATTGAAGTGGTAGGGGCAATGAAAGCCCAGTACGAAGAGATTTTAACAGCTGAGGCATTAAATTTTATTGAAGAGTTGGAGCGAAAGTTTGGCGGACGAAGAGTTGAACTGTTACAGTACAGGCAAAAACGCCAAGCGGAAATAAATAATGGAACATTACCTGATTTCCTCCCGGAGACAAAGCATATACGAAACGGGGACTGGACGATTGCTCCTTTGCCTGATGATCTCCAAGATCGCCGGGTAGAAATTACCGGACCGACTGAACGGAAAATGGTAATCAACGCTTTGAACTCGGGCGCAAAAGTATTTATGGCCGATTGCGAGGACGCCACTTCACCAACCTGGGAAAACATCGTCGAAGGACAAATCAACTTAAGAGATGCGGTAAATCGGACGATATCTTTTGAAAATGCCAATGGCAAGAAGTATGAACTAAAGGGCGAGACAGCCGTGCTGTTTGTGAGACCACGCGGCCTTCATTTAGAAGAAAAGCATATTTTGCTAGATAGCAAGCCTATTTCAGGAAGTTTCTTTGATTTTGGCATGTACTTTTTCCATAATGTGAACCAACTGCTTGCGAGGGGAACAGGTCCGTATTTTTACCTGCCAAAGCTGGAAAGTCACTTGGAAGCAAAGCTTTGGAATGATGTATTTGTTTTTGCACAAGAGAAACTGGGGATTCCGAATGGAACCATTAAAGCGACAGTATTACTAGAAACCATCATGGGTGCCTTTGAGATGAATGAGATTTTATTTGAGCTAAAAGACCACTCCGCAGGCTTGAATTGCGGAAGATGGGATTATATTTTCAGTTACCTGAAAAAACTGCGTCAACACAAGGATATTATTTTACCCGATCGCTCACAGGTAACGATGACCGTCCCGTTTATGCGTTCGTATTCGTTACTAACGATTCAAACCTGTCACCGCCGCAATGCACCAGCAATTGGCGGGATGGCTGCCCAAATTCCAATTCGCAATAACCCGGCTGCTAATGAAGAAGCCTTTGCTAAGGTTCGTGCTGATAAAGAGCGCGAAGCCCGTGACGGTCATGATGGTACATGGGTTGCGCATCCAGGCCTGGTCCCAGTTGCTCTGGAGGTATTTAACCGCGAAATGCCGATGGCCAACCAAATCCATACGAGTAAACAACAGAAGATTACCGTGACCGCTCAAGATTTGCTTGAGTCACCAGGAGGGACGATTACAGAAGAGGGAGTTCGTTTGAACATCAATGTCGGGATTCAATATGTAGCTTCGTGGCTTAGAGGCAATGGTGCAGCCCCGATTCACAACTTGATGGAGGATGCCGCAACCGCTGAGATTTCAAGGGCCCAGCTGTGGCAGTGGATTCGCCACCCCAAAGGGATTCTGAACGACGGACGGAAAGTCACAGTGGAAATGTATGAGAAATATAAACTGGAGGAATTAGAAAAAATTAAACAGGAAATGGGTGAACCGGCATTTGAGGGCGGCCGATTCGACGAAGCTGTTGAATTGTTTGATCGGTTGATTCTGAATGAGGAGTTTGCTGAATTTTTAACTTTGTCTGGGTATAAGCTTATCTAGTTTTAAAAATATACTTAATAGATTAATAGGGGGAATATGAAAATGACAAATTCAAGAGCTGCGCAATTACAAGAAAGCTGGGAAATGGATAGCCGGTGGAAAGGGATTACGAGGCCTTACACTGCTGAGGATGTTATCAAACTCAGAGGGTCGATTGATATTGAGCACACATTGGCTCGAAAAGGGTCCGAAAAGCTTTGGAAGCTATTAAATGAGGAAGACTATGTAAATGCGCTAGGTGCGTTAACCGGTAATCAAGCGGTTCAGCAAGTAAAAGCTGGGCTAAAAGCCATCTACTTAAGCGGCTGGCAGGTAGCAGCTGATGCCAATCTGTCTGGACACATGTACCCTGACCAAAGCTTATACCCAGCCAACAGTGTACCAAATGTGGTCAAAAAGATTAACCAGGCCTTGCAGCGTGCAGATCAAATCCACCATGCAGAAGGCGATCACTCAGTCGATTGGTTCGCCCCGATTGTCGCTGATGCAGAAGCAGGTTTTGGCGGCCAATTAAACTGTTTCGAGTTAATGAAAGGCATGATTGAAGCAGGTGCATCAGGCGTCCATTTTGAAGACCAGCTTTCTTCTGAGAAAAAATGTGGTCACTTAGGCGGGAAGGTATTGCTGCCAACACAAACAGCGGTTCGCAACCTGATTGCTGCTCGTCTCGCTGCTGATGTTATGGGGGTTCCAACCGTACTCGTTGCCCGGACTGACGCTAACGCAGCCGACTTAATCACCAGTGATATTGATATGAATGATGCCCCGTTTATTACGGGTGAACGTACAGGCGAAGGTTTCTTCCGCGTGAAAGCGGGGATTGACCAAGCGATCTCCCGTGGGCTGGCTTATGCGCCATATGCAGATCTTGTTTGGTGCGAAACGTCAGAGCCGAATCTTGAGGAAGCAAGACAATTTGCAGAAGCCATTCATGAACAGTTCCCAGGTAAGCTGCTGGCATATAACTGTTCACCATCCTTCAACTGGAAAAAGAAACTCGATCAAGAAACAATTGCGAAATTCCAAGTCGAGCTTGGTAAAATGGGCTACAAGTTCCAGTTCGTTACTCTTGCCGGCTTCCATGCTCTAAACCACGGCATGTTTGAGTTGGCCCGCGGTTATAAAGAGCGCGGCATGGCAGCATACTCCGAATTGCAGCAAGCTGAATTTGACAGCGAAAAATACGGCTACACGGCCACACGTCACCAACGTGAGGTAGGTACAGGATACTTTGACCAAGTTTCCATGGTTATTACAGGCGGGACTTCATCAACAACCGCATTAAAAGGCTCAACGGAAGCCGAACAGTTTACGGGCAAAAACTAAGAGTCGATCCTTCTCTCCTTTTTGGGGGGGAAGGATTTTTTGCTGGGTTCACTTTAGCGGTGATGGATGAGCTTACTGTCGGATAAGGAGTGGTTACTAGCGGATGGGGTGGGTTTACTGTGGATAAGCCAAGTTTACTAGCGGATGGGGTGGGTTTACTGTTGGATAAGCCAAGTTTACTGGCGGATGGGATCGGTTTACTGTCGGATAAGCCAAGTTTACTAGCGGATGGGCTGAATTTACTGGCGGATAGGCCAAATTTACTCTCGAATAAACTAATTCGCCCGCCATGGAACCCCCCTTTTTGGTATGGAACTTTTTTTAGGGTATCATCATAGTTAATAATAGTATTTATATGGAGTTGATTTATTTGAAAAAGCAAACCGTTGACGAGGTTTTACAGCAGGGAATCTATGGACCGCTACAAACAAAACCAGATGAGCGGCGGAAATTCTTAGGTACGCTCCGAGAGCGGATTGTCTTAGCTCTGACAAAAAGCCAAGTAGGAGAAGCAAACATATATCCCCAAGTTGAGAAGCAGATGAAGGAAAAACCGCAGTCCCGCCTTTTCTTAAATGGAAATATGAGCTATGAAACCCTTTCGAAATACGTAAAGCTAGCCACAAAATATAAAGTTGAACATACTCTGGTGACCAATAAAGACCACGACTCGGAAATCGGCTTAGTATTAGCCATGGACCACGCGATTGATAAGGAAGATATATATATTACTAACAAGGAACCAAAAATAATCAAGGATGAAGGTAAAAAGAGCAAGGGATTCTTTTCAAAATTATTTAACCGCTGAAACGATGGTCCTCATGTGGTAGTCATGGGGACCAAAAGCCACGTCCTAGAGAACAAACTATTTTTATCACTTCACTTTTTTCACTCAACTGCCACATCCACCGCAGCCTGCAGCTCAATCTCCACATTCCCCTGAATCGCGCGGCTGATCATGCAGGATGTCTCCGCCTTTTTGGCGAGCCTCACAGCCATCTCGACATCTTTCTTCGCTGCACCTGATTTCAGGACAAGATACGGACGATGAATAATCTTTTTGTAGGTAAAAACCCCCTTGGTAACATCGACGATGCCCTCCGACTCCATTGTTAGGCTTTCCTTCATTAAACTGCTCCGTTCCAGCATCGCAGCAAGGGTGATAATATAGCAGGTCGCGGCAGCCCCCAGCAGCATCTCATCTGGATTTGTGCCAATACCAGGTCCATCCATTTCTGGCGGTATGGAAATCTTTGTGACCAAATTCCCTGCCTCAATCTCTCCAACATCGTTCCGTAAACCTGGCCAGTTCGCCTTTAAGTGAAATATATGCTCTGCCATTCTAAATTCCTCCAATTCCAGTTTTGACCCCACGACGCATAAAAAATATGGTAAGGTTATTTTTGATATGTAATAAATGGAGCAGTGATGAATGAAAATTATTTATAAAATGACCCTTTTCCTAATTCTTTGTTTATATTTAGCGATTCTTTCGAAATTAATTTTGTTTAAATACATACCGTTATCTGAGATTATAAATCATTTCAACTTTACTTATGATGAATATCATTGGCGGTCGAATAATTTCGTCCCTTTTAAAACGATTAATTTTTACCTTTTCTTAGCGGACATCAATTTAATTATTCGGATTGAAAACCTGGCAGGGAATATCATTGGTTTTATGCCGTTTGGATTTATCCTACCATTGCTGGCGAAGAGGTTTCAAAAACTTAGCGCCGTCATGCTTGCCACCTTCGGCTTAAGTCTGGCATTTGAACTCCTGCAGCTGATATTTGAATTCGGCAGCTTTGATGTAGACGATTTAATATTAAATACACTAGGTGGAATCCTAGGGCTTTTTCCAATTAAACTTGTTCTTCTGTTCAGCCGCTTTAAAAAGAAGAATATGACCGAAAATATCAATTAAAAAACCACTGATGAATCCTTAAAACGATTCACCCGTGGTTTTTTCTTCACCCGTAACAGGAATGCTGTCTGCTAACAGTTGAATATTTTTGGTTACCTTTGTGCTATAGGTGAAATCACCATAACAGTACGGGTAGCGGAAATTATTTTTATTGCCGCCACATGTATAAATGGTCGGCTTTTCTTTTACCTGCTGGAGAGAAAATTCCTTCGCTAACGTCTCACTATGCTTTCCTCCATGCTGGGCTACAAAGTCAATGTAGCCAATTCCCATGTTATAGGACTGGATAATGGCCTGGAAATCTACTTTTTTCTTATTCCCATAACTGAGGACGCGCTGAAAATGTTTCACACCAACCTGAATACTTTTTTGCGGATCTGTTATTGTATTTCTTGCCAACCCTGCCGATTCGGACGCCTGCATAGGGTCCCCGCCTTTGCCGCGGCTTTCCTGCTGCATTAGAGCGACAACAACTGTTGTATGATTTTCGAGATGATATTTCGCTAATTCATCATGTATGAGGGGTTGATATTTTTTTACATCAGCAAATGGATCGTTATTCACTATATCAAGGGAGCCTTGTTGTTGAAAATAATTTTGGAACCAAGCTAACGCGCAAAAAAGGATGAACAGCACAAAAAAGGTTTTGAATTTCTTTCGTTTACGTTTTTTCATTCAGAAGCCCTCCCATCCATGACCATTATAAGGGAAGTTGCCAAGAAAGTCTGTGATAAACTTTTTAGAAAAAATTTGCATTATTAAGAGAAAAATAGACTGAAATTTCAAGAATTATGAACAAAAATTCATTCCCTTGCCCATACTGATGAAGGAATCATTGCGGTGAAGCGGAAAAGTTTGGTATCATCATTAGTATTGATATGACAAGATTGAAGGGATAGGGGGTTATACTATGTCACGAATTTCAAAGGATCAGGTAAAGCATGTAGCCAATCTGGCACGATTGGCCATAACCGAAGAAGAAACAGACATGTTTACGAAGCAACTGGATGCGATTATTACCTTTGCTGAGCAGTTAAATGAATTGGACACGGAAAATGTGGAGCCTACATACCATGTGCTGGATATGAAAAATGTCTTGCGTGAAGATAAATCCAAACCTGGATTATCACGTGAAGAGGTACTAAAAAATGCACCTCTGCATCAGGACGGACAAATTAAAGTACCATCGATTATGGGGAAGGAGGATTAAAAGGTGAGTTTATTTGATTATAAAGTTTCAGATCTACATGAACTTTTTACAAAGAAGGAACTAAAAGTTTCCGATCTTGTCGATGAATCCTATAAGAGAATTGGACAAGTTGAAGATAAGGTTCAGGCGTTTTTAACATTAGATGAAGAGCGGGCACGTCTATCAGCGAAAGCATTAGATGAGAAAATCAATAGTGAGGCTGCCAAAGGTTTGCTATTTGGGATGCCGATTGGCTTAAAAGATAACTTAGTTACAAAGGGACTTCGGACAACTTGTGCGAGTAAAATCCTTGAAAACTTTGATCCGATTTATGATGCGACCGTTGTTCAGAAACTGCAACAAGCAGAAACAGTAACGATTGGGAAGTTAAATATGGATGAGTTTGCCATGGGGTCTTCCAACGAAAATTCCCATTACCAAACGACACGTAATCCATGGAATCTTGAGACAGTTCCAGGCGGCTCTTCAGGCGGTTCAGCGGCAGCTGTAGCAGCAGGAGAGGTCCTATTTTCGCTTGGTTCTGATACGGGCGGTTCGATCCGTCAGCCAGCTTCTTTTTGTGGTGTCGTAGGATTGAAACCAACCTATGGACGTGTTTCCCGGTTTGGTCTCGTTGCCTTTGCTTCATCCCTTGATCAAATTGGACCAATTACTAGAACTGTGGAGGACAATGCCTACCTGCTTCAAGCCATTTCCGGCCTTGATCCGATGGATTCGACCTCTGCAAATGTGGATGTACCAAACTTTGCGAGTGGTTTAACTGGTGATGTGAAGGGCCTCAAAATTGCTGTACCAAAAGAGTATCTTGGTGAAGGTGTCAGCGAATCAGTAAAACAGTCCGTCTTAAATGCCTTAAAAGTACTCGAGGGTCTTGGTGCAACATGGGAAGAGGTTTCCTTGCCGCACTCGAAGTATGCACTGGCTGCTTACTATTTGCTGTCTTCCTCAGAAGCATCAGCCAACCTTGCTCGTTTCGACGGAGTCCGTTACGGCTACCGCTCAAGGGATGCTGAAACATTAATCGATTTATATAAAAAATCCCGTGCAGAAGGTTTTGGTGATGAAGTAAAACGCCGGATTATGCTTGGTACATTTGCATTAAGCTCAGGGTACTATGATGCTTATTACAAAAAAGCACAGCAGGTACGGACATTGATCAAGCAAGACTTTGAAAATATCTTTGCAAAATATGATGTGATCGTCGGACCTACGACACCAACACCTGCTTTTAAAATTGGTGAAAATATTGAAGACCCATTAACGATGTACATTAATGATATTTTAACCATTCCTCTTAATCTTGCAGGCTTACCGGGAATATCAGTTCCATGCGGCTTTGATGGCGGGTTACCGTTAGGATTACAAATCATCGGCAAGTATTTTGATGAAACAACGATTTATCGTACAGCACACGCATTTGAACAGGCAACAGACTTTCATAAAGAAAAGCCGGAATTATAGGGGGTGAAGAAAATGGAATTTGAAACAGTGATTGGACTTGAGGTCCATGTAGAGTTAAAAACAGAATCTAAGATTTTCTCGTCGAGCCCAAATCATTTTGGGGCTGAACCGAATACAAATACAAGCGTGATCGACCTTGGCTACCCTGGTGTATTACCAGTCCTTAATAAAAAAGCGGTAGAGTTCGGGATCAAAGCAGCGATGGCGATTAATTGCGAGGTTGCTACTCATACGAAGTTTGACCGGAAGAACTACTTTTATCCGGATAATCCTAAGGCCTATCAGATTTCCCAATTTGATAAGCCAATTGGGGAACATGGCTATATTGATATCGAGGTAAATGGCTATACCAAACGAATTGGCATTACGCGCATCCACTTGGAAGAAGATGCCGGGAAGCTGAACCATGGCAAAGGGTATTCACTATGTGATTACAACCGTCAGGGCACTCCGCTTGTAGAGATTGTTTCCGAACCGGATATCCGCACACCTGATGAAGCTTATGCGTATCTTGAAAAATTAAAATCGATTATTCAATATACAGGTGTTTCCGATTGTAAAATGGAAGAGGGCTCACTCCGTTGTGATGCGAATATTTCGATTCGTCCCGTGGGACAAAAAGAATTCGGAACAAAAACAGAACTGAAAAACCTTAACTCCTTTAATTTTGTCCGCAAAGGTCTTGAATTTGAAGAGAAGCGTCAACGAGAAGTAGTTTCTGCAGGTGGGACGATTGAGCAGGAAACACGCCGTTTTGATGAAGCAACGGGGGCTACTCTGTTGATGAGGGTTAAAGAAGGTTCGGATGATTATCGTTACTTCCCTGAGCCGGATTTAATGGATTTGTACATTGATGAGGACTGGAAAGCCCGCATTCGTGCGGAAATTCCAGAGCTGCCGGATCAACGTCAAAAGCGTTATATAGACGAACTTGGACTACCAGTTTACGATGCAAAGGTATTAACGGTTACGAAAGAAATGGCGGATTTCTTCGAAGCGACCGTTAATGGCGGAGCGGATGCAAAGCTTGCATCGAACTGGATCATGGGAGATGTTTCTGCCTACTTGAACGCAGAGCAAAAGGAACTTCACCAAGTAGCCTTAACTCCAGAAGGTCTAGCTAGCATGATTAAGTTGATCGAGAACGGCACGATTTCTTCGAAAATTGCTAAAACTGTTTTTAAGGAATTAATTGAAAACGGCGGCGATGCGGAGCAAATTGTGAAGGACAAGGGACTTGTTCAAATTTCTGATGAAGGCACCCTTCTTAAAGTCATTTCAGAGGTATTGGATGCGAATCCGCAATCAATTGAAGACTTTAAGAATGGAAAAAATAAAGCTGTTGGTTTCTTAGTAGGGCAGTTAATGAAAGCTACGAAGGGTCAGGCCAACCCACAAATTGTTAATAAGTTGTTGCAGCAAGAACTACAAAAACGTTAATACGAAAGCTGGCAGAATACAGTCTGCCAGCTTCAGACTGTCGACAAATCCGAAGGATTTCGGGTTTTAAATTGACAGTCTTTTTTGTTTGGCTACATTAAACTAGTCTGTTGATTTCCGTTCCAGGCGGCTTCGCTTTCCGCGGGCGGTTCGGGGAGCCTCCTCGGCGCTTTCAGCGCCTGCGGGGTCTCCCCTGTCCCGTACTCCCGCAGGAGTCTTCGC